>CAYUAV010000309.1:0-5317 GCA_964442665.1 uncultured Bacteroidales bacterium | reverse complement strand
AGGAGTTGAAGGTGCAGGATAGCTGAAATAGAACGTTCTGCAGTACAGGTTATCATATTCATCCGATTCGTCGATTTCTTCATCATTATCAAGCGACACGCATACGTCATGACTCCCATGACCCATAACAACCTCATAATCCACATTGGGATAAATCCCGGGGAGCGGGTTAACAATATTCCAGATATCGTGAATACTGCCATCTATAAACATAGCAATCTTAAAAGAGTGCGATAAAGTCTGATCTTCTAATGTATAGGTCATATCCAGGTAGGTTGTTTCATCGGCAATCAAGTCTGGTCCGTCAGTGTTGGTTTCGGGAACTGAAGAAGCAATGATCGGATATGCCCAGCCTTCCGGATTGGTAAAAGTTAAATTCGGTTTCGGTGTTTCCCAATGAATGCGATACTGGAAATAATCAATTTTACCGCTATAAAGAACCATATTATCTTCTACACGTCCGCCCCACCAGCCCGCCGGGTCGATACCGTTAAAATAATCGGTTGTACGCCAGTTAAGATATATATCGCGGTCATCCTCGGGATCATCATCGAATCCTCCATCGGTTAAAGATCCCAGGTTATTATAAATATTGTAATAAAGTCCCAAAGGTAGCTCTCTTTCCGAATACAAATAAATATCATAATCCTCACAGGCAAATGATGTGGGTTCATCAACGTAACTAACACGCAATCTGTATTCAACATTGGTTACATAGGCATCATCGGGCAAAGTCAGATCTGTACGGAACAGATAGTCCCGGAACGTTAAATCAGGAATGGGCTCATTGATAGTGCCGGTTGAAAATGAAAGCATTCCGGATTCAAAAACCTTATCACCTGATGAATTCCTGTGAATGATCCGGTACGAACTATTATCGGGCAGGAGATCTGTTTCATCTGTGTCTTCATTTGCCGATTGTTCTTCCGGCAGCGGCACTTCACGATATTCTCTCATAGTATAGTCAGCAACTTTACCAACAGAATAGGTAACTATGCCTTTTGAGGAATAATACACAGTATCAGTATCCCATTCTGTATTTTCTGACGTCATGGCAGGAGTATCAGTTTTTGGTATCTGCCATTGAGCAGGTATAATTTGAGTTATAAGAACAGCTATGCTCAGCAGGATATAACTCCGGGCAGGAATTTGATGTAACGTATTCATGAATATCTGATTTTTAATTTGGTTGTAGAATGATTGTTTTCTGTGTCCAAATTACCCAATCCGAAAGTAATACTCAAAAACTTGTGCCGAGTAACGATGGAGAGGGACGAATTGAATCCGGACTAGGATGGAGCTAATGAAGAATGAAAAATTAATAATTGCTAAAAATTATAAATTACAGATCACATCTGAGTATAGCTAGAGTATAGTTATAGTATGGAAATACAAGGTCAACATTAGTTAGGCATTGACTATCCAGCAACCAATACACGGTACCTGGCAACTTACTACAGATCACTGAAAACGAGTCAAGAATTACGAATTACCGATCAGAAATTACGAACCTGAAAAATAGTTGTGATTTGTTTTTTGAACATTGGGAATTTATTATGGATGCAGGACAAACCTACATCACTATTTTTAAGCGTTCTTTCAACGGATCAATATACGAACGCCCCAAAGGGATTTCCTGCTTATTCACAATAACTGCCACATACTCAATGGCCGAAATATGTTTCAGGTTTACGGCATACGATCGGTGTACCTGTATAAACAGGTTTTCCGGCAGCTTATCAAGGAAATCCTTAAGCGTTGATCGTATCAGGTGCATTTTTCCGAAGCAATGCAGTTCAAGATAATTTCTTTCGGCTTTAATCCATTCCAGTTCGTCGAACCGTATCTTAACCAGCAAATGATCTTTTCTGACAAAAATACTATCGTCCAGTACTGCACTGTTTTTCTCTTCAAAATCCTTTAATTCCTTTTGTCCGCTTTTACTTTTCAGGTAATTGGCAAAAGCAATCTCGATGGATGTGTACAGGTCTTCTCTTTCGAAAGGCTTTATCAGGTATCCGTCGGGGAATACTTTCTTAGCGCGTTCCACGGTGTTTTTGTCCGCATGGCTCGTGAGGAAGATCAATGGCATCTCGTATAGTTTCCTTACTGTCTCTGCCAGATCGATACCATCTTTGGCTCCTTTTAATTTTATATCGATGAGCATGAGGTCGGGGAGCTGCTCTCCAACCAATTCCATGGCTTTATTGTATGTTTTTGCAATACCTGTAACTTCATAATCCAGCTTTTCGAGCTGCAGTCTCAGGTCTTCGGCAATAATAAATTCGTCTTCAACAATAAGTATTTTAATGGTTCCCATAATGGTTTGGTTTATAGACTATCGGTGAATTCTACGGTAAATATAGAACCTTTGTTATAGCGATACGAAAAAACGCCTTCAAGCTGGCTTGTCAATATCCTTACCAGACGCAATCCCATAGAGTCCAGTTTATTAAAATCAATATCATGCGGCAGGTCCTGACCATTATCTGCGACGCTGAGCTGGTATTTGTTTTCACCAACAGATCTTATATTCACAAGAATCTCTCCATTCTGCTTTCCGTAAAAGGCATACTTACAGGCATTTGAAACCAGCTCGGTTATTATCAGTCCCAGGGGTATGGCCGTATCGGTATCGAATGCAATATTCTGTGCTTCGACCGTAGTTCGGATCTGTTTATTTTCCTTTTTAAAGATCGACAGAACGGCATGTACCAACTGGGGTAAGTAGTTACTGAAATCGATCCGGGTCAGGTCCCTGTCCTGATAAAGCAACTGGTGTATCAGTGCCATAGCTTTTACCCGGCTCTGACTCTCTTTAACAGCGCCTATAACATTTACATCGGTAACATTTTCAGTTTGAATACTCAACAGGCTTGAAATGATCTGAAGGTTGTTTTTCACCCTGTGGTGTATCTCTTTAAGCAAAGCTTCTTTCTCGCTATCCGATTTCTTCTTCGTTTTATAGCTCCGGTAAAGTAATACCCCGATAATTATGGCAAACACAATTGCAACAATTAAAATATTCCTTACCGATCGTTGTTTTCTGATCGTAATGTCCTGCTCAATTTTATCAAGTTTTAACTGCCCGATTTCTCTTTCGCGCTTTTCCGACTGATATTTCTGTTCCAGTTCCATAAAATGACTGTTCGATTCGCGGCGGTAGATCGAATCGTTGAGAGCAGAATACATTTCATAGTGCTTAAGGGCATTTTCAAAGGATCTTAGTTTTGTATAGGCTGCTGAAATTTCTTTGTGCAATGCCATCTGCTCGCTGGTAAAATTCATTGAATTTGCAATGTCAAGACTTCTGTTCAAAATATCAAGACCTTTCCGGATCGATCCCATGGCAACATAGCATTTCCCCAGATTCAGGAGAATATTGACCCGTCCGATGGTATTTTCAACCTTTTTATTTAGCAGCAGGGCTTTATTTAAATAATCGAGGGCCAGGACATAATTCTCGCGGTAAATCTGTATTTCGCCAAGCGAATTCAACGCATTACTCTTGCCGGCAATATCATCGATTTCCTTGTAGAGTTCCATCGATCTTTCATAGTAAGTCCGGGCCGAATCGAGCCTGTTCATATCGAAATATACGGATCCCAGGTTACTGTATAATTCACTCAATCCCCAGCGATCATTAATAGCCTTGAGCTCTTTCAAGGCTTTCCTGTAGTATACGAGGGATTCATTATAATTCCTGATTTCCTGGTATGCCGATCCCAATGAGAGTAACAAATAGGGACGCTGGGCATTAAATCCCGGGTCTTCATACATGGGTAATGCTATAAGGTAATTTTCAATGGCCAGGTCGTATTTTTGCTGATCCTGGTATATCAGGCCAATAAAATAATAGGATACGCCTTCCATGAAATGGTGTTTAATTTCTTTGGCCACTGATAATCCGTTTTCAAAGCAGGAGAGGGCCGTATCATAATTACCCCGTGCCCGGTAGATCCTGCCCATGTTTACCAGCACAGAGGAATAAATATGCCTGGCCCCGATTTTTTTTGCTTCCTGCGCACACCATTTGAATTCTTTCAATGCGGCATTATAGTTACCCTGCAGCATTAGAGTGGTGGCTTTCATTACCCTGCAGTTTACTTCACTCTCATAATTTCCCGTTTCGTGAAAGATCCGGCTGGCCGAATCGGCGATCCGGTTACTTTCATCATAATCATTGGTGCTCAGATAATACCGTGCAATAATCCATAAAGCTTCACCAAGTTCTTTTTTATCATTTCTTTTAATCGCTTCTTCCGAAGCTTTTCTGGCAAAGCCTAACGCTTCTTCAGGGGAGATATTGATATAAATCCCTGCAAGCTCATTGAATAAAGAAGCCTTATACTTTGCGTTTTTCAATTCACGCTTCAGACTATCAATTTTGGCAGTATTCTGGCAAAAAACCTGACCGGTTACAAATAGAATGACTACGGGTAAAAAGTATTTCATCATAACCAGGGTTTGGGATACGTTATTCCATTTGCAATGGATTGCAAAATAGGAAATTCCTGCTAATTCATTGCACTATCGCCGTATAGATTTCACAAATGATTAACTTTCAGTTAATTCTAAGGGCATAACGGTGAATGTTTACCGGATTTTGCGATGAAATACTTCCAGTTGTCAATTCATCATCGCAAGCAAAATTCCGTGTACAACATTTTGTTATGTATTCCCTTATTAATAAAATATTTCCGTTTTATTCAGTGATCAATCGAATATATCCTCCGCCAATCGACCTCCGTGAGGATTTCGCTCTTCCCTATGGCACGTCAGTTGTCCGCTTTGAAATTTTTATCGGGGATCGTCGTAATAACCATAAATAAATTTTGGCCTGAAGAAAGCCGGGGATGGTAAAAAAGAGGGTTTGATTTTTCTCGCTGCTATATTGCTTCTTAATCCCCTTGCACTGTCTGGACAACGGCATCGAATGCAGGCTTTGGCTGGCAGTTCCGGTCGAACAGCATAGGATAATCAGCCCGGCCGGTGATAGGCCAGTAATTGCGCCAGGATTGACCGTCATGCACTGCCCAGAATGTAACCCGTCCGAAGAGATCCCTGTGCTTCCTGAAGAATGAAAAGAGTTCAGTATACCGCTGTGCCAGGTCTTTCTGGGCAGCGTCCGGAAGACGATCCGGATAAGGATTGATCTCTTTCTGTTTTTCTGCGTCGAAAGAGGAAAGGGGAACGACAGTTGAATCGACCGGATAAAAGGGAAGTACACCCACATCCAGCTCGGTGATCATCAGTTTTACGCCCAGTTTGCTTAATTCCTTAACATAACTATCAAGCAAATCCATTTTTGGATAAT
>CAYUAV010000308.1:0-5330 GCA_964442665.1 uncultured Bacteroidales bacterium | reverse complement strand
AACAGTATAGATATACAAGTAAGAAACGTATATTTCACTGTTTAATGATGTGTTAATACATCGATCCCATTCTGTATAATCGATATATTTCTGTTCCAGGTAACGAATGGCCACAAATAGGAGAATTATTAACGTGAGTATGTGATTAAATCAATCCCTCATCATTAAAGCTAAAATACAAATTATCTGAGACAACAAGGTGATCGAGCAGTTTTATATCCATCTGTTCTGCTGCGGTTTTCAGCTTTTGTGTAATCTGTTTGTCATTATCGCTCGGTTCAACATTCCCTGAAGGATGGTTATGACAAATGATAAGAGAAGAAGTCAGCAGTTCGAGCGCCTTACGCAAAATCAGCCGGATATCGATAACAGTGCCTGATATACCTCCCTTACTTAATTTATAGGATTCAATGATCCGGTTCGAGCGGTTAAGATATAATACCCAGAATTCTTCATGCTCCAGGTCGGAAAGCATATGTTGAACGTAACTGAACACTTCCTTACTCGAAGTTACCCGGTTTCTGTCTGCCGGTTCCGATTGATTGCGGCGACGCCCCAGCTCAAATGCAGCAACCAGTGAAATGGCCTTGGCTTCACCGATACCCTTTAGTTTCATAAAATCGGGAACCGTCTTCTTACCTAATAAAGAAAGATTATTTTCTGACAGGGCCAAAATCTGTCTTGCCAACTCCACAGCTGATATTTCGCGAGTACCACTACCAATGATTATAGCAAGTAATTCCGCATCCGATAAACTATGAATGCCTTTCGTTATCAGTTTTTCCCGTGGCCGGTCATCGGAAGCCCAGTTTTTTATACTTAAATATTCCATAGTTTGCATTTTATTAAGCGTAACGCAATAAAAAAGCCACAGCAAAATACTGCAGCTTTTCAATATTTCCAAATATGATTTAATTACATTTTACTACATGCTCTATCTGGTAATTTGCATTTTCGGTATATTCACCCACAGCAGCTTTAGAATAAGCCTCACAGGCAGCTGCATTATCACCTTTCCCGTAATAAGCATTTCCCAATTCATAATTAAAGCGAGCCTGATTTCCCTCAGTTTCATATTTCAAACCTTCTTTGGCAGCTGAAATGGCTTTATCCCAATCCGATTGTGCATTATAAATAGTTGTCAGTAAAAAGTACGCATCGGCATTATCGGGATTAAAATCCAGAGAAATTAGCGTATTTTTCAGAGCCTTTTCGTAATCTGACGTTTGTTTAGCAATAACTCCCTCGTTAAAGAAATAATTCCCGACAAATTGAACAAACTTTTCTTTACTTTCCAAATCATTAGCAGCTTCGGCGGCAGCTATTGCAGCTTTTCCTGCTTCTATAAAAGACTCATTGTTTCCCTGATCCTTCAGAATAACAAGTTTAAGATTATGTGCTTTAAGATCATTAGATTCGTTAATTGCCTTATCGAGTTCTGACAATGATTCGTCAAATTTTTCGGCCTTATATTTCGATAAAGCAATACTGTAATAAACCTTACCCAGCAATTCCTTCGACTTTTCCAGGGTTTCATTATCGCCATATTCATTTGCAGTTTCTTTTGCTTTAATGGCATACTCCAGACCTGAATTAATATCCTTCTCTTTAAGTTTATTTATACTGAGCTGAAAATATAACTTGGGCATTTTATCCTGAATAGAAATCATCAGACTCTCAGCATCGATATCTTCTTCTTCATCGTAAAGCTTACTGCAAATATCCATGGACTCATTAAACTTCTGAACAGCCAATTCGATGTTCCCCTCCTGAACCGCAGTTCCACCTTCATTGTAAAGAGTTTTTGCATCATCCAGTGTTTGTGCTGAAACACTGCTTGCCAGTATAAATACCAGCAGACCTCCTGTGATTCTGAAATATTTTTGAATTTCTCGCATAAAAAACAGACTTTTAGTTATTTACCAATTTCAAGGTGACAAAGATAATGATTGAGATAAAATATGCAACTGTATATCGGAAGCAATGACAAATAAAATGCCAATTTTACGTAATAAAATGAATTTTACTCATGACTGATTAATTAACAGTAAATTAAGAAGTAAGTTTTACCCTAATTCCATTCTGCATGATTTATTCATATCGTAATGCTTCGATAGGATCAAGATTGGACGCTTTCCGGGCCGGATACCAGCCAAAAAAAATACCGATTATCGTACAAACCAAAAAGGCAAGAACGACAGCCTGAATCATTACAATCACAGGCCAATTCATTAAAATAGCCACCAGTTTTGAAACTCCAATTCCCAATAATATTCCAATAATACCTCCAATTACACTAATTAATATCGACTCAGTAAGAAACTGCATAAGAATGTCTATTCCCCTTCCCCCTACCGACATTCGGAGACCGATTTCCCTGGTACGTTCGGTCACGGAAACATACATAATATTCATGATTCCAATACCCCCGACAAGAAGCGATATACCAGCGATAATACCCAGTAAAATAGTAAGAATATTACTGATGGAACTAAAAGTTTTTATCAGTTCTTCCTGGGATCGAACCTGAAAATCATTATCCTGATATGCGTTGAGCTTATGTCGGGCTCGTAATACATCGGTAATTTCTTTCACACCTTCAGCAGATTCTTCTTCGCTTGTCGCTGAAGCCAGAATTGTCTGAACGTAAGAAATAGCCAGGATTCTTTTCTGCACGGTTGTATAGGGAGCAATTAATATATCATCCTGATCCCGTCCGAAAGTATTCTCACCCTTCTCCTCTAAAGTTCCTATTATTTTGAAGGGAATATTATTAAATCTTATCGTATAACCTACCGGTTCTGTATCTTCGCCGAATAAGTTTTCAATTACTGTCTGACCTATAAGGCAAACCTTAGCAGCTAATTTTATTTCTCTTTCGGTAAACATTCTCCCTGATTTAAGATTTATTTTCTTTATCTCAAGGTAATTTGTATTGCCTCCATATATGGTAGTCGGAGCATTCTGACCATTATAAATTACCTGTCCGCTGTTCCTCACTTCGGGGGTAACCATGCTTATAGCATCGCATTCCTGTTCAATAGCATTCACATCGGCTATTGTCAGGCTCTGGCTGCTTCCATAACCCATTTGAACTCCTCCCCTCGACTGCGTTCCCGGAAATACAATGATTATGTTTGAACCCATACTTGAAACCTGATCCTGAATACTCATTTTTGAACCTTGCCCAATAGCAAGCATGGTAATCACAGAAGCCACCCCTATAATTATGCCAAGCATGGTAAGGAATGCTCGTAATTTATTCAGTCGCAAGGCATTCAGGGCAATTTTTATAAGATTAAAGAAATTCATAATTTTCCCTTTTAAGCATACTGAGAATTCTGAGGCAGATTCTTTAGTAGCTCATCTGCATTGACAGGTTTATCAATGTTATTTTCGCGTATAATATGACCATCGCGAAAAATAACATTCCGTTTTGTACATCTCGCAATATCAGGTTCATGGGTAACAAACACAATAGTCTTCCCCTGTCCGTTCAGTTTCTGAAACAAAGCCATAATCTCGTATGATGTCCGGGTGTCGAGGTTTCCGGTAGCTTCATCGGCCAGAATGACTAAAGGATTGTTTACTAATGCCCGTGCTATAGCTACACGTTGTTGTTGCCCTCCGGAAAGCTGACCCGGAGTATGTTCCTGCCTGTCTGTTAATCCCACTGTTTCCAGTGCCTGAAGTGCCATTATTCTTCTTTCCTTTGAACGTATACTTGAATTATATAGTAAGGGTAATGCCACATTCTCAATAGCCGAGGTACGGGGTAGCAGATTGTAAGATTGGAAAACAAAACCCAGTTTACGGTTTCGTAAAAAAGCCAACTCATTCCGTGACATTCCTGTCATCGAAACACCATCAATAAAATAGTCCCCCGATGTTGGCTTATCGAGACAGCCAAGAATATTCAGTAAAGTTGATTTGCCCGATCCACTGGCGCCCATAACAGATACAAATTCTCCTTCTCCGATTTCCAGATTAATTCCCCTCAACGCATGAACAACTACTTCGCCTAAGTAATAGTCCTTCTTTAAATCCCGTATCCGTATTATTTGCTTTCGCTTCATAAGTTAATTATCTTCTTCGCGAAGGTGGTCTGGGAATAAACGGGTTGGTAGCAGTCTCTTTTTTTACTCCTTTTAATTTTCTGGCAGATTCCATTGAAATGATAACTTCATCGTTTTGATTTAATCCCTTCAAAACTTCTGCATTTATTCCATCATCAATACCGATTTCTATTTTTCGTAGAAAAATATTCCAGTCTTTCTTAAGCCAGACAAATCCCACATTTTGCATAGAATTCCCGGGAGAACCCTGGAAAAAAGAATTCCATTTTCCTTGATTTCCAGTCTGTTCCTCATTTACGGGCAATAATTTATAATAAGCTTTCAATTCATTGCTGTCGGGTTTGAATCGTAAGGCTTTAGTAGGAATAATCAAAGCGTCAGGATTTTCCTGAACAATAATGACAATATTGGCTGTCATCCCGGGCATTAGTTTTTTATCAGGATTCTTTGCATTAACAATTACTATATAAGTAGTTACATTGGAGACTGTAACAGGTTGCAAACGAATTTGTGTAACGATTCCGGAAAAATTATCATCCGGATATGCGTCTACAGTAAATTCAGCCTTTTGCCCCTCCCTGATTTGCCCAATATCAGCTTCGTCAATATCAGCCTCAACCTGCATTTGAGTCAGATCGTTGGCAATACTGAAAAGTGTGGGTGTATTAAAGCTGGCTGCAACAGTTTGTCCTTCATTTACCGCCCTGTTTAAAACCACTCCGTCGATTGGAGAAAAAATCGATGCATATTCAAGATTTATCTTGGCTTTATCATAATTTGCCTGTGCAATTTTCATTCCGGCCTTTGCTTTTGAATAATTATATGTTGCCTGATCATAATCGCTTTGTGCAACTAAACTCTTATCGTACAAACTTTTTATCCTATGATAATTAGCCTCATTATACACAAGTTCCGCACGGGCATTGTCGAGTGAGGCCTGGGCATTTTCGAGTGAGGCCATTAATGGTGTTTTATCGAGTTCGGCTAATAACTGACCCCTTATTACATGTGAATTAAAATCGACATAGATCTCATCGATTACACCAGAAACCTGAGTTCCCACTTCAACAGTTTTCAGGGCCTGAATCGTTCCGGTAGCAGTTACATCATTGCTTATATCCCCCCGCTTTACTCTTGCAGTGGAAAAGGTAAACTCCTGTCTTTTTTTATGACTGGCCAGAAAAACTATAAATAATATCAATAGAATTGCTCCTAAGATAAATATGCTTAATCCTTTTTTCTTAAATTTCATTT
>CAYUAV010000307.1:0-5330 GCA_964442665.1 uncultured Bacteroidales bacterium | reverse complement strand
ATTTCGAAGCATTACGCGCTGAGCTTTACGATAAAAATGTGAAAATCACAATTGTTTCGCCCGGGAGGGTATACACCAATATCTCAGTGAATGCAATTGATAAGGAAGGAAAGAAATACGGGGTTATGGACCAGGGGCAGGCTAAGGGAATATCAGCTAAAAAGTGTGCGCGAAAAATTGTATCTGCCATCCGGCGGAATAAAAAAGAACTCTGGGTAGGTGGATCGGAAATAATTATGATATACATCAGATTATATTTATCGTTCCTTTTTCATATTTTAGCACGTAAAATAAAACCCACCTAGCTCGATAATTAAGCCCTATTATTGTAAATAATAAATATTATGAAGGAGAAGATTATCAGTGGTATCCAACAGATAGGGATCGGTGTACCTGATATATACCAAGCCTGGGGTTGGTATAAGAACTATTTTGGAGTTGATATACGTATTTTCGAAGAAGCGGCTACTGCCGAATTGATGCTGCCTTATACGGGAGGTAAACCGCGAAGCAGGCATGCAGCTCTGGCCATTAATTTGCAGGGAGGCGGAGGTTTTGAAATATGGCAGTATACCGACCGTATTCCACAACCACCTGATTTCGAATTGAAGATAGGCGACCTGGGGATTTACGCGGCTAAAATTAAGAGTAAGAATGTGGGAGCTACATATAACTGGTTTAAATCGGAAGGATTGGATATTGTAGGAGAAGTTGGCAGTTTTAATGAAATTGAATCTTTTTTCCTTCGCGATCCTTACAAAAACCTGTTTCAGATAGTACCCAGCGTAAACTGGTTCCGCAACGAGAAAAAACTGACAGGTGCAAGTTATGGTGCAGTTATAGGAGTAAAGGATACTGAAAAATCGATCGATTTCTACAGTAGTATTCTGGGATACGACCAGGTTATTTACGACGAAACCGGGATTTTTGAAGATTTGTCAGCTCTTGCCGGAGGTAATGGCAAACTGAGGAGAACATTACTAAGGCACAGCAAACCGCGAATGGGTGCTTTTAGTTTACTTTTCGGGACAAGCCAGATAGAACTCATACAGGCACTTGACCGCGAACCAAAAAAAATTTACCAGGATCGCTATTGGGGCGACCTGGGGTTTATCCATATCTGTTACGATATCAGAGGGATGGACCTGTTACGTGAAGAATGCAAATCAAAAGGATGTCCTTTCACGGTCGATACTGGTAATTCGTTCGATATGGGAGAGGTAGCAGGTGCATTTTCCTATACCGAAGATCCTGATGGTACGCTAATTGAATTTGTAGAAACGCATCGTATTCCCATTATTAAAAAACTTGGTATTTACCTCGATTTAATGAAACGTAAACCCGAAAAAGCATTACCTAACTGGATGGTCAATGCTTTATCGCTGAGTAGGGCAAAAGATATAAAAATAGGAAAAGCGGGTATTTAGCCCGCTTTTTTAATCGCATTAAATAAGTATTATACGAAATTTTATAGATCCTATGGCTTAACAGTTGATTCCTGATCTTTTTTTAAAAATGATTCTTTCTTTTTAAATATTTTATCGAACAAACCAATTTTATTGCCACTAAAATAGGAACCCTCATTCATCGACGAGGTTATGGCAAAACCGTTAAGAGAATCGGCTGCAAAAGCTTGAATTTTAATAGGTACGGCCATATTTTCACCTTCAATACTCAGGGAATACACCGGTGAATTAGATCTCAGCACGGATTCTTCAATAAAATTTGAGCTGTTCAGCCAGGCCAGTGATGATAAATATGATGCTACTGAGGCACTATCGGCCAATAATCCATCAATCATCCAGCTATTATCCTGTCGGGTGAGACTATAGGAATTTTCGGGTGTATTAAATGCCAGACGATTCCAGTTTTCTTTATTCGATCGTATAAGCGTTCTGTTTCTGAAGTCACCCGCCTGACGATTGAATGACATGGCAATCATGCCATCAACGGCATATACATTCTTATCCCCGGCCAGACGCACATAGGATGTCATCTTACCCTGCTGCTGGTACATATAGGGATTAGGATTTTTCGGTTGTTGGTAGCTGAATTTGCCGAGATATATATCAACTCCTATCTTTTTCCCTTCATTAACCATCACGTGTGTTGCAGCCGAATCGGTTAACTCATATTTTGCCCATTGGTCTTTTTTGGTTGCCGCTATCCGTGTTGCCCGTAAGGTTATCAGGTTTGTAAGCATACCTTTTATGGCCGAAGGATCGGCATTGTAATCTTTTTCATCAACAGTTACTTTCCATTTCCCGTCACGTTTAAATAAATCGATCGGGGTACCTCCAAATTTGGGCAGAATGGTTATGCGAGTGACATTTGCCGTATCAAATTCGGTCAATTCACTCTTAAAAGTACGGTTTTTGCTGGCTGCACTTTCACTTCGGTTAAGAATAATTACAATAACCGAAAGAAGCAGCAGAACTGCAAAAATACCAACCAGCCACTTGAATTGAATTTTATTGAACATAGTCAGCCTCCATTCTTTTTAACCGGATTATCCGGTTGCGTTGAAATCTGAAAATACCGTATGCAAGTGCCAGAATTACAGGCAACAGGAAATTCAGGTATTTAAGGAATGCTCGTTTGCTTTCGTCAATATCATCAAGAGGTCGCGCGGTAGCACCACGCGTGCGCAATTCAACAAGACCTGTATCATCTGAGAGCCAGTCGATTGAATTTACCAGCAGGTTTACATTATCGGGATTCACCTCCTGTTGCTGACCGCTTGCTATAGCAAATTCTCCATCGCCAATAACCACCATTTTTGTTGGTACACTTCCATTGAAGCTACCTTCAAATGCAGCAGCCAGGGTAAGATTTGAGAGTGGAAAATCAGACTCGCTCCACTGCTGCATAATATTGATATAACCTTCGGCAGGTTTAGTTCCCGATTTATCCGATGATTTTACCAGGGGAGTATACGTAATAAGACTGTCACCTGCAAAATTAATGGAGCTGGCAAAATTAAATAATACCTGCTCAAGTCCGGAAGATATGGGATGATCATCGAAATTCTGAGCAATTATAAAGTAAGGAATAGTAATTTGCATATAATAGTTAGGCTGAGGCTGGATCCATCCCTGCTGGCAATTCAGATCGATAACTACATTGGTATTTACATCGATACCTTTTGTACCGAGCCAGGTTTCAAGTCCGGTATTTACCACATGACTGTATTGTTCTTTTGTCAGGTCAGCATCCGAACGGTTCATGGCGACAAACAATCGTCCGCCATTATTAAGAAAAGCATCGAGTGAGGTTAATTCATTCATCGAAAATGAATCGCTCGGATTAACAATCGCCAGTGTACTGTATTTATTAAGATTCAGCATGCTGTCATTCAGATTCACAAGTTCGGTCTTATGTAACACATCAAGTGCCTGTTTGGCTTCCCAAATCTGGCCCAGCGTTGCTTCCCCGTGTCCCTGCACAAATCCGACAACCGGTTTATCAGTAACGGAAAGTTTTTTAATTGCTGATGAAAGCTGATATTCCAATCCATTCATGGAACTGATCATCGGAATAACCTCATTATCTTCTCCAAGTTGAATGTTGGCTCCCATATAGGCAATTTGTGCTTTGATCTGGTCCTTTTCCTGAACCTGTACCTGCATTTGAGAAACTCCTGCCTGGGCAGCCTGACTTTTTAACTGATCGTCCTTAAGCGGATCGATGAATTCATAAGCAACCATTCCTTTCGACCGGTTTGCATATTCGGTAAGCATATCACGAAAATCGCGTTTAACCTGTTCCAACTGGGGCGGCAGGTTTCCTGAAAAGTATGCGGTTATGGTAACCGGTTCCTCAAGATTCTTTAAAATATCCCTGGTAGCATCACTAAGTGTAAATCGCTTGTCTTCCGTAAAATCGAGCCTGAAGAAAAACTGGTTTGAGAGATAATTTATTAATATAATGACTCCAATTACCAGAAGTATAAATATTGTAATATTCTTTATTGATTTCATAGCTTCTTGAATTTCTGTTAATCGGTAAGATTTCTTCTGCCAATTACCATTTCGGCACCGAAAAGGCCGAGAACAATGAGAGACGCAAAATATATCAGATCTTTGCTGTCAATCACTCCTCGGGTAAGGGATTCATAATGCGTGGAAAGGCTTAAATAGTTCAGGGTATTTCCAATAAATCCCGGAAAATAGCGAGAAATAATTCCAAATATCAGATGGAAAAAAATCCCGATAAATAATGCAAGAAGAAACGAAATAATCTGATTACCTGTAATACTACTGGCAAACACACCTATGCTTATGTAAGCAGCACTCATGAGCAATAGACCTACGTATCCAAGTATTGTTGCACCATTATCGATAGGGCCGATGGAAGCTACCGTAATATAGTAGGGAATTGTGAGTGCAAGTGATAGCATAACCAGTATAAATACGGCAAGGAATTTACCCAACACAAGCTGCGCGTCTGATACAGGTTTTGTCAGAATCAGTTCCAGGGTGCCGCTGCTTCGTTCTTCAGCGATAAGTTTCATAGTCAGGGCAGGAATGAAGATAAACAGGGCCCAGTATGCGACTCCAAAAAACGATTGTAAGCTTGCCTGTTTCATAAGAAAAACCGTCTGACCGATCATCCAGGTAAACAACCCGGTAAATACCAGGAAGGCAATGATCATGATATAGGCCAGCAGCGAATCGAAAAACGATTTCAGCTCTCTTTTAGCTATTATCCATATAGTCATCATAGTACTGAAGTTTTTTAGTTCATCGTGAGTTCACGGAATACATCTTCAAGCTTTGTTTCGGTGGGCGTCATTTCTGTAAGGATCCAACCTTTTTCCACACATAGTTGGAAAACATCCCTGCGTGACGAAGTACCTGGTTTGCTTTGTAATTCGAATGTATTACCGCTTTGCGAAAGGATATCAACCAGATCGGAATTTTTCATTGCCTGCAATGCTTTAAAAATAACATTACGGTCACCCTCTTCGATAGTCAGCTTCAGTATTTCTTTGTTCTGTGCCCGTTTTCGCAAATCGTTTGAAGTACCATCGGCAACTATTCTGCCTTTGTTTATGATCAGGATTCTGTCGCACGTAGCTTCAACTTCGGCAAGGATATGCGAACTGAGAATTACCGTTTTTTCCCGGCCTATTTCCCGTATCAGTTCCCTGATTTCGATGATCTGATTCGGATCAAGGCCCGATGTAGGTTCATCAAGGATCAGGACTTCGGGATTGTGAATCAGAGCCTGTGCGAGGCCCACCCGTTGTTTATACCCTCTGGACAAGTCCCCGATTTTCTTATGTTTTTCCCCCTCCAGTCCACATATGTGAACCATTTCGAGTAATC
>CAYUAV010000306.1:0-5338 GCA_964442665.1 uncultured Bacteroidales bacterium | reverse complement strand
ACTTTTATCGGTTTTTGTAGCGCTTCTTGGTTTATTCGGATTAATAATTTATACGTCTAATCAAAGGATTCAGGAAGTAGGTGTTCGAAAAGCTGCCGGAGCTACGTATTACCAGATCATAAAATTGTTGATGAAAGAGACCGTGATTTTGATTTTGTATGCTTCAATAGCTGCATGGATTGTGGCTTATCTGTTTTCGCAATTCTGGCTTAAGTATTTTTATTCGCGGATTACACTTTCACCAAAATATTTTCTTTATTCATCAGGTATTGTGCTTGTTCTGGCTTTACTCGTGGTTTTATACCAATGTTATCATGCTGCAAAAATCGATCCTGCAGAAGCGCTTAAAGCAGAGTAATCGATCTGCATGATGTTAGGAACATTTTCTGTTTTTCCTGATTAACCGATTATTTCTGGTATCCTTTTAAACTACCGTAACTCATTTCAAAGAAAATGAATGAATAAAAAAAGAGGTTACTCTGAACAAGTAACCTCCTGATGAAATTATCATGTTTTCTTACCAGAAAACAGTATACAATACAACGAGTATGATCAGTATTACATAAGCACTGATATTAAATGCTTTGCCGGTGACAAAGGTTTCTCTCAGCAGTGGTATACCTTTAGTATTATCATCTCCTTCTCCCGAACCTAAACTTACGCCCATAATAACAACGATCGTAATTAAACATGTATACAGCATTTGATCGAGGAAAGGCATTTCGATAGGAAGAAATTTAAGCAGTAAAGCAATAGGGATTGAAGCCAGAATCCCAATGATAGCTCCCTTTGTGCTTGTTTTTTTCCAGAACAATCCCATAAGGAATACAGCTAGAATACCCGGGCTCACTATTCCTGTATACTCCTGAATGTACTGGAACATTTGTGGAAATGATTTCATCGTGGGAGCAAGGGCACATGCAATGATCAGGGCAATAAATACCGTAATTCTGCCTGTATTGACAAGTTGTTTATTAGACGCCTTTTTAGCGATAAGTGGCTTGTAAATATCCATAGTAAAAATAGTAGCAGTTGAATTGAGCATGGAAGCCAGCGATGAAACAATAGCTGCGGCCAGAGCAGCTACAACCAGACCCTTAAGTCCTATGGGCACGAAATGACCGATTAACCAGGGATAAGCATGATCATTATTAGCTCCTTCTCCTATCGAAAACACATTATCTGCTCCATAAATATTATCCCTGAACATTACAAAAGCCACAATGCCCGGAATTACCACAATAAGAGGAATAATAAGTTTAAGGAAACCCGCAAACGCCAGTCCTCTTTGTGCTTCGCGCAACGATTTAGCAGCTAATGCCCGTTGTATTATATATTGATTAAATCCCCAATAATATAAATTAGCGATCCACATTCCACCAATTAATACGGCAATTCCGGGTAAATTTATGAATTGGGGATTATCCCTTTTAAGTATCATATGAAATTTATCGCCTGCTTCATTATAAATATAGGATAAACCTCTTCCTATTCCTCCTTCAGGAGTAACATGATTCAATGCAATAACCGTAGTAATAATGCCTCCGATAACCAAAAGCGATACCTGAATAATATCAGTCCACGCCACTGCCGAAAGCCCTCCCCAGAGTGAATAGGCTGCAGCAAACAAGGCCAATCCGATAACAAACCATAGGAGATTGGCGCCTGTTCCATCGCCAATTATGGTATCGAGTGCTTTGGCCCCAAGGAACAGAACCGAGGTCAGGTTCACAAAGATGAATAGGGCAATCCAGAAAACAGCGAGTATGGTTTTCAGATTTGTATTGAATCTTTTCTCGATGAATTCCGGTATTGTATATAACCCCTGTTTAATGAACACAGGTAAAAAATATTTGGCAACGAGAATTAATGTTATGGCTGCCATCCATTCGTATGAAGCAATAGCAAGACCAACGACAAATCCCGAGCCTGACATTCCTATGATTTGTTCCGCCGAAATATTGGCAGCAATTAGCGATGCTCCTATAATCCACCAGGGAAGGGCTTTCCCTGCCAGAAAGTAATCTTCAGTGGTTTTTTCAGTTCCCTTTTTTGTTCGGGAAACCCATAGTCCTAATGAGACAATTACTGCGGCATAAATGCCAAAGATAATGTAATCGAGAAGTTGAAACTGACTCATATCATTTAGAATTAGTGGTTAGTTTTAAAATGTTTATCTTCTTGTTCCTGCAAACGTAATGCACTTTGCTCGGCAGTGAAATCCCGTTGCGGGTTGGCCAGCATTTCATAACCTACCATAAATTTTTTAATAGTGGCCGACCGGAGCAGTGGAGGATAAAAATGCATATGCAAGTGCCATTCGGGATGTCTTTTACCGTCGGTCGGAGCCTGATGAAAACCCATGGAATAAGGGAACGATGTTTTAAAAAGATTGTCGTAGCGTATCGTAAGTTGTTTATAAATATCCGCCAGATGAATTTTTTCATCATCGACTAATTCGGCCAGATTACTAATATTTCTTCTGCTTATTATCAGCGTTTCGAAAGGCCATATTGCCCAATAAGGAACCAGCGCCACAAAACTGATATTTGAACATACAATGCGTTCTTTTTTTTTGAGCTCAGCTTCAAGATAATCGGATAAGAGCGTTCTTTTATGTCCTTTATAATAGGCAGAAAGATGCATCTGCTCTTTAGCTGCTTCGACTGGTATGCTGCTTTGGGCCCATATCTGACAATGAGGATGCGGATTACTGCAACCCATCATACTGCCTTTATTTTCAAATATCTGAATGTGATTGATAAATTCCTTTTCGCCCAGTACGTTATATTCATCGATCCACAATTCAATAACATTGCGAATATCATCGATCTCCATCAGGGGAACAGTCAGATTATGTTTTGGTGAGAAACATATAACCCTGCAAATGCCCTTTTCCGCTTTAGCAACAAAAAGATTGTTCTCATTGATTTTCCCTTCGGGTATGTCGGAAAGCAGGCTGCTGAAATCGTTGGTAAAAATAAAGGTATCGCTATAATCAGGATTCTGAACTCCTCCGGCTCTTTTATTGCCGGGACAGAGATAGCATGAGGGGTCGTATTCCGGTAAGCTCAGAACATCCTCTTCTTCTACCTGTCCCTGCCACGGACGTTTTGCCCGGTGAGGCGATACCAGTATCCATTCACCTGTAAGGGGATTGTATCTCCGGTGCGAATGTTCCTTTGGATTAAATCCTGTCATAGTCCAGCTTACTGATTTTCAATTTTACCGGCCCCATCCGCAATTTTTACCTGGTATATTTCAGGTTCAATACCGGTTTTATGTCTGTATTCTGTTTCAACTTTAGCTATGAATTTTTGAACGCCTTCTTTTTTTACCAGATTAATGGTACATCCGCCAAACCCGCCGCCCATCATCCTTGAACCTGATACTGAGGGATCATTTCGGGCAATATCGACCAAAATGTCCAGTTCATTGCAGCTCACCTGATATTCCTTACTCAACCCCTCATGCGTTTCATACATAAGTTTACCAAATGTAATGAAATCATTCCTCAATAATGTTTTACAGGCATTTTCGACACGTATATTCTCATGTATAACATAGTGGCAACACAGGTAAACATTGGGTTCCATTTGGCTTCTGGCAGCTTCAAGCATTTCAGGTGTAGCATCACGAAGTGATCCTACAGAGGGATATGTTTCCCGTATAATCTCAACGCCTGTTTCACATTCTGATCTCCTTTGGTTGTATTCCGTTGAGGCCAGCGAATGTTTGACTTTTGTATCGCAAAGTATGATTTCAGTTTCATCGTTGATAAACGGGTAATATTCATAATCAAGACTTCGGCAATCGAGCTTCATTACATGACTTTCTCTTCCAAATATACTGGCAAACTGATCCATGATACCACACATAACGCCGGCAAATTCATGTTCAGCTTTTTGTGCTATAAGAATTAATTCGGATTTTGCGATTTGAAAACCAAAGAGGTCGTTTATACATATGGCAAAACCGCATTCAAGTGCCGCTGATGACGACAAACCGGCTCCCAGGGGAATATTTCCACCAAATACGCAGTCGATGCCTTCCGGTCTTAAACCTCTTTTCTGAAATTGTGCAGTAACACCAATAATATAGTTGGCCCAATGAATATCAGTTCTTTTTAAATCATTTATTTCAATCTCAAAGGCTTCGTTGTAATCGGCAGAAAATAACCGTAGTTTGTTGACATGATTTTTACCCACTGCAAAAAAGACAGCTTTATCGATAGCTGCCGGAAGAACAAAGCCACTATTATAATCGGTATGTTCACCTATCAGATTAATCCTTCCCGGGGCTTTGTAAAATATGGGTTGCGACGTAAATACGGATTGAAATTTATCATTAAGCCTGTTTAGTAAAGCGGAGATTTGCGACATACCTATGATTCCGGTTATTTAAAGTTTTCAGTGACCGGCGGTAAATATAAATGAAAAATAGGAATAGGCAGGTTTGTAAATTTATTTTAATGGTGTGTAAAATCGTTTTCTTTCCATAACTAAATGTTTCTTTAGTACTTATTTATTCAGGGCCCAATATTCAATTAAAATTCATTATGATCCTGTTCCGTCGGTCAATACTCTGACAATAATAAGGATTTGAACTCCGGAAGATCAGATATGATTTGATATGTTCCATAATACAGAGATATTACTTTCGGTCGAAGAATGGATTCTTACTACTCACACTCAGGGGAATTCCATAGATAATTTTTATATCATCTCCCATCAGTTTCATTTCTTTCACTACTTGTCCGACAGTATACATAATACGATTGTCGACCCGGTGATCCATGGCGATGCTTACAGCCGAACCAATAGCAATACCCAGATCGCCGGTGTTGAAAACACAGGGTATATCAGGGTGTTTGTCTTTTTCGTCGCAGTTCTCAAAACCGCACATGCCACAGATCTTTAAACGTACCGGGCTTATCCTGGTTCCCAACAGCAGCATATATGGAGCCGAAAGAATGTTTTCAGCATCGCGGGCAAAAGAGTGTGGCCATCCTTCATTTTTAACCATTTCCTGCATTTTTTTCGATATGGAAGCAATGGTCTTTTCGTCAGCACAACTGATTACGATATTATCGATACCTCTTCCTTTTGGAGCTGTTCGGGCGGCAATCATCATCTTCTGTGCAATATCATATAAAGCGATCTTTCGGATTTCTTCTTCGGTTTTCATGGATTGTTTGAAATTGTTAGTTAACAATGCAGAACGAAAATATGAATTATTCTTTGTTCGTAAGCTTCGATTGCCAGCGATTTAAAAAGACACCATACCTCTTTACCGGGTCTTAATTCCAATGATTTTCCCGAATCGAGAGTAATTCGTG
>CAYUAV010000305.1:1711-5342 GCA_964442665.1 uncultured Bacteroidales bacterium | reverse complement strand
CAGCCGTTAATTCTTTTTCCAGGAAGTTGAAGTAGTACACCACCTGATTTCTGTACCACCCTCTTGTAAGTTCGGCACTTTCCGTGTCTAAAAAGCGTTTGCGGGCTACAGAACCTTTTGGTACGATCGGACAGTTTACGATAGTAGTGGTTGGAGTAACGGTATAACCCTTTGCCTGGATTTCGCTGAGGTTGGTTACCGTGTTGGCCACATAATCGGAAGGCACAGTTACTTTATTCACCAGCCAGAAATCGTTATATCCTGCATCGCCGGGAATCACATCTACAATATTTAACTGATCTTCGACCGGCATATCTTCACCCTCGCGAAACAGAGCAAAAATGGGAGCCGGTGTTGTGCTCATAATATCAAAATTGTAGTACTCTGTTATCTCTCCCTGTGGCCCCAATCCTTTGGTAATGAAGGCCGGGATCATATCAAAATCGACTGCTTCATTAGCAGCAGGAAAACCATTTTCAGCTGTTCTTACAAACAGATGTGCGGCTTCACTGCTAAAACGGTCAATAGGAACATCTCCTGCAGTATCAGGATCGAGTGGCATCGGGCCGGTATCCTTGTCTTTTTCGCACGATGCGATTAACCATACAAAAAACGGTAGTAAAATTAAATGTTTTCTTTTCATGATCTTAGATGTTTAATTGTTTATGACTACAAAGGTCAGAGAGAAGAATCACAGAGCGATCACAGGAAAATCAAATTTCTGTAAAATTTTCAGGCAACAACTGATACAGGTAACTGAAAGGTAAAAGTTGTGCCTTTACCGGGCTGACTCATTACATGGATTTCGGAATGATGCAGATCGATTATTTTTTTTACGATTGCCAGTCCCAGTCCGGTACTTTCATTATGCCGTTTACCTGTAAAATAGCGTTCGAATATGTAAGGGAGATCGTCGTTACTGATGCCTACACCGGAATCGGCAATCGATATTTTTACACTTTCAGGACTCGATAACTGTATTTCAAGATTGATATAATCGCCCTCCTTACAGAATTTAATAGCATTGTCGATCAGGTTTTGGAGTACCCGGTCAATTAGCGATATGTCAGCTTCTACGGCCGGAATATCGTTCGAAATAAAAGTATTGATGCTGATACCTTTTTTCTGAGAAATGATCCGGTATTTATTAGCCACATCGGATACCAGTTCTGCGATTGAGAAAGGTTCTGTTTTCAGTTTTACCTGGTTCGATTCCAGTTTTGAAAGTTCAAACAATTCGTCGACCAAAATTTTAAGCTTCTCGCTGCTTTTATAAATTATGTTGGCATATTTCTGTTGCTGTCCGGCATCCAGTTTTCCTGCTTTCAGCAGCAGTGTTTCAGCATAACCCTGTATAGATGCAACCGGGGTCCTCAGATCGTGAGATATATTGGATATCAGCTCTTTTCGAAATTCGTCAATGCCGCGGAGTTCTTTTATATTTTGTTCGATGGTACCGGCCATCTCATTAAATACCAGTGCAATTCTATCGAATTCATTATTCTTCTTTATCGGAATGCGGGATCCCAGGTTTCCAAGTTTGAAGAGCTTTATACCATGTATAATATGGTTGAGTTCTTTTGTTATATACCAGATCGCTACCAGGCCTACCAGCGCCGAAACCAGTAATATCACTATGATTGATTTGATAGATAATCCGAGAATATAACTTCCCAGAACCATGTGCGAGGCAGAAACATATTCCTGGCTTGCGAGCACTATATATATATATCCGGTCAGATTACCTGCTTCGGTGACTTCGGCAGCGGAAAATATTTTCTTTTCACCGGGATTTCTCGGGTCATCGCCATATACAATATTATGGTCTTTATCGTTCAGGAATCTTCGGATGGGATCGAGCGATACTTTTGCGAGTTTTACAACTTTCTCCGGTGCAACATAGCTAAGTATCACGCCATCAGGGTTGAGTATATATACCTCTACACTTGGGTTAACTACCATCATCGAATGCATAATATCGGCCAGGGCTTCCTGGTTCACAATTCCATTTTTAAAATCGGGTTTAATAGTCTCCAGCATATTACTTGCCAGTTCTTTGTTAAGTTTCTGGTTCACTTCAATGGAATAGTTACGTGCTGCCCTGACAAAAATATAAAGTGCAATTGAGGCAAATACGATTAATACTATCAGAAATATAGCAGCTACTTTCCAGTAAAAGCTTGAAAATAATTTGCTTCTGTTTGTTTTCATCATTTAATCAACTTCCTTGAATTTGTATCCTACTCCCCACGTGGTGAGAATAAATTCGGGCTGGTTGGCATCTTTTTCAATTTTTGACCGTAGCCGGTTGATATGTGAATTCACCGTATGCTCAAAACCTTCAAAATCATATCCCCAAACTGAATTCAGTAACTGCATCCGGGTGTAGGTTTTCCCTGGGTTTGAGGAAAGAAGGATCAGCAGATCGAACTCTTTTGGCGATAATTCGATGCGCTTATTATATACTTCAACAATACGTTTACTGGTGTGGATATAAAAATTATCATAATTAATTTCCACATCATCCTGATCTGTATCCACCTGCATAACCATTTCTATTCTTCGTAAAATTGCTTTTACCCGGGCAATAAGTTCCCTGATACTAAACGGTTTTGTAATATAATCGTCGGCACCCAGCTCAAGCCCTAATATTTTATCAATCTCCTCCGATTTGGAAGTAACCATTAGTATGGGTGTGGTATCTTTTTCGGACCTGATTTTTTTACAAATTTCAAATCCATCGAGACCAGGCAACCGAATATCAAGAATAATAAGTTTGTATTGAGTGTTTAAGGCTTTCAGTAATCCATCTTTTCCATCTAACGATTTTTCGGTTTCAAAACCCATGTCTGAAAGATGTATCGATACTAACTCTGCCAGGTCAGCGTCGTCCTCAATAATCAGAACCTTTTCCATAGTTAATATTTAATATTGATTGCAATTTATGATAGAAGTATAACAAAATAGTCACAAAAAAGTAATTTTTCTATTGAATTAATGCGTTTCAGCAAATTAATAACAACCTGACAGACAGCATTGTTCTTTCATCCGGCGATGAACCTTAATCAGTATCTATTGTCATCTGCGACTTTTGAATGAGAAAAAAATCAGCGATAATGAAAAACTTAAATTTAATATGTTTGTATGGTTTAACATTTCATGTTCCTGGCTGTTACTGATAACAGCTAATGAGTAAAATGAAAACCTATATTGCATTGTTAAGAGGCATAAATGTTAGCGGGCAGAAGAAAATTAAAATGCCTGATCTGAGAACCTGTTTTGAGGAAATGGGATGTAAAGATGTACAAACCTACATTCAGAGTGGAAATGTGATTTTCAACCATGAAGCTGCCGATAGTAAAGAACTCGAACAAAAAATTGAACAACAGATTTTAAATAAATTTGGATTTCAGGTAGAAAACCTCGTTAGAACCCCATCTGATCTGGAGAATATAATAAAAAATAATCCCTTTATCGGGGAACCCGATAAAGAAGTTAATGGTATATATATTACATTACTGTCAGAAGTACCCTCTTTTGCTGATAAGGATAAATTAAAGGACATCAGTTATAAGCCCGAAGAGTTTTTTATTGAAGAAAGAACTATCTATTTATTTTTACCTTTTGGATA
>CAYUAV010000305.1:0-1701 GCA_964442665.1 uncultured Bacteroidales bacterium | reverse complement strand
TTGGATACGGCAGAACAAAATTGAACAATAACTTCTTTGAGAGTAAACTGAAAATGAAGGCAACCACTCGTAATTGGAAGACGGTTGCTACACTCCTGGAATTATGTAACTCATAGACAGGCAATTTATTTGTAATGAAAGAAGTACTTCTATTATTTATTGCCTCGATTTTAATTTTCTTTTACTCCTGTACTCGACGTAATAAACCGGAAAGCCTTGAGAAATGGAAACAAGAGATTATGGATACGGAAAATGAATTTGCTGAGATGGCTGAGAAGGAAGGCATTCCCAAAGCTTTTCTGACATTTGCTGCAGAGGATGTTGTCGTATTAAGGAATAATCGGTTAATTATCGGTAAAGAAGCATTAAAGGAAAGCTATTGTAACAGAAAAACTGAATGGGAGAATGTCAGCCTTACCTGGAAACCCGATTTTGTGGATGTTTCTGCATCGGGTGATCTGGGGTATACCTATGGAAAATATGCCTACACAACCACCGATTCAGCAGGTAATACAAAGGTTACCGAGGGAATATTTCATACGGTCTGGAAGCGACAATCCAACGGAAAGTGGTGGTTTGTTTGGGACTAACGATCTTTATCAAGAAAAGATAAGGTCGTTTCTTTCATTTTATTTTAATCATTTTTCTTACTTCCCGGAATGTCCCGGTTTCAATCCGGAGTATATAAACACCGCTCCCCAGATTTTGACCATCAAATCCTATCTGGTGGTCTCCTGACGGTATCAGTTCATTCAGCAATGTGCAAACTCTTTGACCATAGAGCGTGTAAACATCAATCCTGATATTTTCAGGTTCAGTAAGTGAAAACCAGATGTTTGTAATCGTATTAAACGGATTCGGATAAATATCGAGCAAGCCGGACCCTGCAAATGGGTAATGATTGCTTTCAATTGAATTAATAGGGGGGAGTTCATCGGCCAACAGACTTCGTATTACCTCCAGGTATTGCAAGCCGTAACCTTCGTAGGTATAACCCATAGTATAATAATCTCCTCCTGCGCTGACATCTAAATGCGTGGATTCAGTGACAATTGTAGGCTCAATTTCTGTATCCTCGTGCCATTCGTTCCAGCTTGTTATCATAATCATTTTATGCACGGGTTCGACAAAGGAACGCATTACCTTGATATATTCTTCAAGCATCGAAGTACCTTTACCACCAGCCTCTGCCTGGCGTGGTTTTGCAAATCCTGAACTTCCGCCGGGTCGATTGTTAAATCCGGGATTTACGCAAGGAATGACTAGTTTGCCCTGTGCATCTGCAACCTCTTCCCATTCGCTTACTTGTATCGAGATATCGGCAAAAAAACTACCGTCGATAGGATATTCACCCGGTTGTACCTGGTCAGGCAAGACGATATAAGGTGAGACTGCATCGAGAAATTGCATATGCGATGCTGAAGTCCCAGACCAACCCACTTCATCGCCAATCAGAAACAAATCAAAACCTTTCATGGACAATTCATTACGGACCCTGGTAAATGCACTCTCATAATCTCCGGTAAAAATACTTGATAAATAAAGGAATACTGCGGGTTTTCCGTTGATTCGCAGAAAGTTCGGATGATCGAAATAGGTGTCGGCAATATAGTTAAAGTCTTCAACCAGTATTTCCTCCTTCGTGTCATCGATAAAAATTTGTCCCTGGTCAAGGCCGAGTATAGCACTTTCGTAATATAC
>CAYUAV010000304.1:0-5361 GCA_964442665.1 uncultured Bacteroidales bacterium | reverse complement strand
TTTAACATATATGGAATGCTGATGAGTATTAAACACTTTAGCCGCTTTGGCAGAACCATAAATATTCCCAACATAAAATCCTACTGAAAGACTTCCCATAATCCATCCGTAAACACTTTTAACTCCTTTTTTATCGAACCCGCGGTAAGCTGAAAAACCCGTACCACCGATAAAAATCAGGGCAATAAGACCATCTTTCCAACGTCCGCTATAAGCCTTACCCATACCGGGAATCAAAGTGGAAAATGTTCCGGCCAGAAAAGGACTCTTGTGTTTTATGTCGGATGATTCATAGTATAGTTTCAGCAAGCCTGCGTCAACCTTATCTGTTAATATTCCATTCAGATTTAACGTATTATCCGGATAGGAGATAAGGCGAAGGGTCAGATCAAGATTATTACGAAAATTGCTTTCCGGTTTTAATCCTCCGACCAAGGTGGCTAAATTGAGCTTGTTTCCATCCAGAAGATTTAACTTAACATATTCTGCCTGAACTTCTTTCCCCAGTTTAATTCCCAGGGTCGATAAACTCTGGTAGGCCAGTATGCCCCTCTGAAACTGGCTTGCATACCGATATGATTTTAACAATCCAATCTGATATTCTTCGTTTGAAGGATTAATAAAGGTTAACCTCTCATATTCTTCGGCAGCATAGCTATATTGATTTGATAAAAACAGAAACCGTGCAAAACCGGATGTGTTTTCTTCACTCAGAATATTACTTTCCTGTGCCCCGATATTAAAGCAAATCAATAAATAAAAGAAGAGTAGATTATTTTTCCTGAACCGGATCATAAAGTTTTTGTGTTTTGGCATCAACAGGATAGTATTTCTGGCTAAAAGGATTGCAGCGGCATAATCTGTCGAATGAATTAGCCAGCCCCTCCAGAAGACCTAATTTTTTGATAGATTCGATAGCATAAACAGAACAAGATGGATGAAATACACAGCTGTTGATATCCTGAGAGGAGACATAATCTTTATAGAAAATAAAGAAGAAGGATGCTATTTGGTTTACATCATTCTCGTTTGAAGTATATTCCCTGAATGATGTTTTTTCTTGTTTAACATCGAATTGATTGTAGTGTAAATTAAGCAGATCTTGCTGACCATAATCAATCTTACTGATAATCAGAAACACTAAAATGGTATAAATTCTCGTCATCATGGTCGTTTACAAGTATATTTCTATAGGTTGTAACCTGATATAATTCCTTTCCGTCATCCGAAAAAGTAATTTCAGTAATTTTTCCTGGAAAAGGTAATCCTTTATTCATCGTATAATCTTCGAAAAACTGCTTTTTAATGATAACATCCTCTGTATCGAAGAAAACGATTCCAAAAAGCTTATCGTCTTTCGAGGAAATCATAACTTTCCCAAAGATTTTTTTCACATTCTTTGAAGGAGTCCATGTAGAGATCACCATCCCATCAACACTTTCCACATTCTCCAGGGTAAAAACACTCCCCTCTAATCCAAAATTATTTAACTGATTATTAAGCACCATGTGATACATAGAGAAGAGTGTAAAATCAGGTATGGTTTGTCGTGATACTATTTTATCATCAACAATCTTGTAAAGATTTGTATCGGAAGTTACCCAAATTGCTTTCTCTGGAAAAACGTTTACGTTAATTATTTTTTTCTCATTTTTGTCATAGTAAAACTTACCTATTATAAGCTGTGCGGAATTTTCCGATTTACCCTTAATAGTATAATCCCCGCAAATCCTGTAAAAGTTTTGGGCATAGATTATATTAAAAATTGTATTAACAACAAGAAAAATGAGAATTTTTTTCATTCAGCTATACAAGGCTTAATGATGTAAAAAAATGCTCCCATAAGTCTCTGGAAGCATTTCTTATAGTTAAAATACCAAATATTAATACCAGAAGAGTGAATTTCCAAAGACAAGTACCCAGAAAACCCACCATAATACATAAACCGCTCCACTGACAACACAACCTAAAATTGCTTTCTTTGTCTCATCCATATCCTGGTCTGTAACGAAGTAAACAACTGCAACACCTACAACAGTGAATACACAACCCCAGAGGAAGGAAGGAATTCCTAAGGGTGGTTCGCCAGAAAGAGATAAGCTACCAAAATTAATCATATCCAAATTCAGGTCGGAAATAAGTGAATTGTTTTCTGCCTGTAAATTCGTAAGTGTAATACCAGGATTAGCGCTTACATAATCTTCCAGACTCTGCAATTGGGCCAATTCCTGATTTATTTCATCTGCATTGTAGGAAAATAGGTCGGCATTGTTTGCCATGGCAAACATCGTAACAAAAGTACCTAAACAAAGGGTGAGTAAAATTTTTTTCATATCGCTAATTTGATGGTTAAGTAACAAATGTTTTGGTTCAAATATATAATTTTTTTTCTTTAATCAGATAGAGCTTTACTCTTTATTATTTATCAGATCATTTTATTAATCAATCATAGCATAAGAAATAATGCTATACTCCCCAAAATCCAATTTTTTTTTCAGGTTATAATATAATGAGAATCAAAAAATTACTTGATTAAATGCCCATTATTATTTAATAGTAGAAATATGTTGTACCATAAATCGCATAAATAATAAGATAAACAACTCCAAAAATTCCATATGATATTAGTCGACCCACAATACATCCTTTTAATGACTTTATAGTCTCTTCTTTATTTTCAGTAACAAGGTATACAATTAATATCCCCCAATAGGAGAAAACGCAACCCCAAAGGAATGAAGGAATTCCAAGAGGAGGTTCTGCATTTTCATCATCAAAATTATACGGAAAACTGCCTTTCAAATTCAGATCAGTTAACTTATCATACCTTCCTTCTTGTAAATTCGACAAAGTAATTCCGGGGTTAGCATTTATATAATCCTCAAGTGCTTGGAGTTGGGCCAATTCCTGGTTAACTTTATTTATGTCGTATGTAAATAGATTGGTGCCTTTTGCCTGGGAAAAGATCGTGCTGCATACAAAAATAATTGTAGTTATCAAGATTCTACTCATAAAACTTAAAGTTTAGATGGATACTATTATTCACTGTAATTTATGATTTTTTCTTCATATTACTCCATGCTTTATTCAATTTAGAATGTTTCTAATTGGAGAGAAAATTTATTCAGATATAGTACTAAGGTAAAGTCTTAAAAATATTTTCCATTATTTGAAATACCAATTTTATCAATATCTGAATATTATTATTAATTAAATATTTCATGCACTACTTATTATGGCTATCAGATACCCTGTAATATATATTGAAGCTAAAACTACTCGGCCAATTATTAAACCTCTTAGGGCTTTTTCAGTTTGTTCTCTATTTTGCATAAACATATGTATTATAAAAACACCCCAGACTCCAGCACAAAAACCCCAGATAAAGGAAGGAATTCCTAACGGCGGACGTTCAATTTCATTATCGAATCCACTTAAATTATTATCGTTCAGATCCAGCCCGAATAACAAATTATTATTTCCTGCTTGTAATCCGGAAAGTGTAACTCCGGGATTAGCTTTTACATAAGCTTCAATCAATTGAAGTTGTTTCAGTTCCCGGTTAATTTTATCGGTATCGTAGGTAAAAAGATCATTATCAGCCGCCTGTACAAGTGTTGTGGCATAAGTACAAATAAGTATTGAAAGCATAATCACTCTCATATAACAATAAAGATTTATTGAGGTGTTGACAATTTCTACGAAATGTATCACTTTTTCGTTACACTGACATATTGTGTATACAATTTAAAATAATCATCACTGGTAACGAAAATCATTTTCTGTAATACACCATTTGTTTACTTTTATGGAAATTACAGTATATAACTTGTATTATCTGGATTATTTAAATGATTTTTATCGCGAATAGTTATCTATTTGGCCGGTATTAACTTACAAGACTTGTATTAATTTTATTATGGTGAATAAGCAATCATTAAAAAAAACTGTTATGTACGGAGAAATACAAACCTATCTGAAACAGGAGATTGAAAAAATAAAATCAGAAGGGCTTTACAAATCAGAACGTATTATTACGTCTCCCCAGGAAGCCCTGATAAGGCTTTCCGACGGAAGTGAGGTATTAAACTTTTGTGCTAATAATTATCTTGGTTTATCAGCTCATCCGAAACTAATCAATGCAGCAAAATCAGCTCTGGATTCACATGGTTTCGGAATGTCGTCAGTACGGTTTATTTGTGGTACAACTGACTTGCATAAAACTCTGGAACAGAAAATAGCTGAATTTTTCGGAACTGATGATACCATTCTCTATGCTGCCTGTTTCGATGCAAACGGTGGCGTTTTTGATCCCTTATTCGGAGAAGAGGATGCAATCATTTCCGATGCCCTCAATCATGCTTCTATAATTGATGGAGTAAGGTTATGCAAAGCAAAACGATACCGTTATAATAACGCCGATATGAACGATCTGGAGGAAAAACTCATAAAAGCTCAGGCCCAGAGGTTCCGTGTTATTGTCACTGACGGAGTTTTTTCGATGGACGGGAACCTGGCTCCGGTTGACAAAATCTGCTCCCTGGCAAAAAAATATCATTCCCTTGTAATGGTGGATGAATGCCATTCAGCCGGAGTAGTTGGGAACACCGGAAGGGGAGTTACCGAATATTTTAATATAAGGGGCGAAGTTGATATTATTACCGGTACCCTGGGTAAGGCCTTTGGCGGGGCTATTGGTGGTTTTACCACGGGACGAAAAGAAATTATTGAAATGCTCCGGCAGCGTTCCCGGCCCTATCTTTTTTCAAATTCACTACCCCCCATGATCGCCAGTGCAGGCATTGCGATGTTTGATATGATGACTGAAACTGATGAATTACAAAAAAGGTTACACAGCAATACTCAATATTTCAAAGAAAAAATTGTCGCAGCCGGATTTGATATTAAACCTACCCAGTCTGCCATTGTAGCTATTATGCTTTACGATGCCAAACTTTCACAGGATTTTGCAGCATCCTTACTCGAAGAGGGTATATACGTTATTGGATTTTACTATCCTGTCGTTCCTCATGGTCAAGCCAGAATTCGTGTTCAGCTTTCTGCAGCTCACACACTTGACCAACTGGATAAAGCACTGGAATCGTTTAATGAAGTCGGGAAGAAATTAGGAAAAATTTGATGATGAATATTAAGTTTGATTAATTTATTATTATTCATCAAAATAGATCGGGAAACAGATTAACGATATGGAATATTTGAGTGAATGTACTGATTAATTAACTGTTTGACTATCATTAATTTACCAGACTCCGGTAATTTAGCTGATAATTTATCAAAAATGCCTCTTTCGTAAGCTATCTCCAGGGTATATAAGAAATTAAGATCAAAAATCCAGCTCAG
>CAYUAV010000303.1:0-5402 GCA_964442665.1 uncultured Bacteroidales bacterium | reverse complement strand
ACGTATCAGCTGTTCTACGACAACACCTTCTGATTTTTCCAGTTCGTAATCAGCCGGAGTGGCACTTACATAAATGGTCGTGTGCATCATGGTTTCGAATTCCTCAAATTTCAACGGCCGGTTATCGATTGCTGCCGGTAACCGGAATCCATGATCGACGAGTGTTTGCTTACGACTATGATCGCCACCGAACATAGCCCGTATTTGGGGAAGTGTAACATGGCTCTCGTCGATGATCATCATGAAATCTTTTGGGAAATAATCGAGCAGACAGAAGGGACGTGTACCGGCAGGACGACCATCGAAATACCTTGAGTAGTTTTCAATTCCCGGGCAATGTCCCAGTTCCCTGATCATTTCCAGGTCGTAATTGACCCGATCGTTTAACCGTTTTGCTTCAAGGTTTTTACCGATACTTTTAAAAAATTCGACCTGTTTGACAAGATCTTCCTGAATTTGCTCAATGGCCTGCTTCATGCGGTATTGTGTGGTAACGAAAATATTGGCCGGGAAAATAACCGCTTCACTAAGCGCTTCAATGGTTGTTCCCAGAAACGGATTGAACGATTCAATTTCCTCAATTTCATCGCCCCAAAAGGTTACACGGTATGCATAATCGCTGTAAGCCAGAAATATATCTACCGTATCGCCTGTAACCCTGAAGTTTCCTCTATCAAAAGCTGCCTGGTTTCTTGAGTACAAACTGTCGACCAGTTTTCGCAGGAAAACATTGCGACTGACATGTTGTCCGCGTTTAATAAAAATGGTGTTGCTGTAAAAATCATCCGGATTTCCTATTCCGTAAAGGCAGGATACCGATGATACAACAACTACATCTCTTCGTCCGGAAAGCAGCGAGGACGTTGTACTGAGACGAAGCTTTTCAATCTCATCATTGATCGAAAGGTCTTTTTCAATATAGGTATCGGTGACCGGTATATAAGCTTCAGGTTGATAGTAGTCGTAGTAAGAAACAAAATATTCCACGGCATTTTCAGGAAAAAACTGTTTGAATTCGCCAAATAGCTGCGCTGCAAGGGTTTTATTATGCGAAAGCACTAACACCGGTCTGTTAATTTGTGAAATTACATTGGCAATGGTAAAAGTTTTACCCGATCCGGTGACTCCAAGTAATGTCTGATAAGGCATTTCGGCCTCAATTCCTTCGACCAGCTGCCTGATTGCCTCGGGTTGATCACCTGTTGGTTTATACTCCGATGTTAACTTAAAGTCCATTATGCTGAAAAAAATACATTAAATGATTTTGTTTCCTTGAAGGAAATGAATTAATTTAAATCATATTCTTGTCAAAAATAACAAACATTTATCCGCTTTAAAGGTATAAACCGGATTAGTAAAGAAATATTGTCCCCATGAAAGAGCAAAGTAAAAACACCATTCGTCATTTAGCTGAGATAATCTCCCAAAATAAACATCTTGAAGAGGAAAATATTAAACTTCAGAAACAAATGGAAGAGCTTACTTCTGAGCTTGAGAAATACCGTAACCTGGCAAATCGATATAAACTGGAAAAGAAAGATGACAGGCAAAAGAAAGTTAAGGAGGCTAATGTATTGCGTTTCAGAATGGCTACTATCCTCTTTGCCGATGCCGAAGGATTTACAAAGATCTCGGAAACCATGGATTCGGGACAGCTTGTCGATAATCTGGATGAAATATTTCTGGAGCTAGGTAATATTATTTCAAAATATGAAATTAAAAGTCTGAAATCGATTGGCGATAGTTTGCTATGTGTCGGAGGTATTCCACAAAAAAACATTACTAATCCTATCCAGGTGGTTCTGGCAGCCATCGAGATTCAATACTATATCAACATTATACAAAAAACTTATAATGACGACAGGATATGGAGGCTAAGGATCGGCATTCATACCGGTCCTGTCGTGGCTCATATAACTGGCCGTAAAAAAATTAATTACGATGTTAAAGGTGAGAATGTAAATCTGGCCACCCGGATCCGTTCTTATTGCGATAAGGGTGATATTCTGATTTCCGAATCGACCTATGAACTTGTTAAGGATTTGTTTCAGTGCGAATACTATACGCGGATGCCGGTGAAATATCAGGGCGATGTGTTACTTTACTATGTTAAGGGTATTCGTCCGGAATATTCACTGCAGAAAAAGACCATTATTCCAAACAGGCAGTTCAGTATCCGGTTCGGGCTTATTCAGTTTACCGATCTGCAGGAGCTCATGCTTAATAAACTGGAGCGAGAGTTGCCTCCTCATTTATACTATCATAATATCAAACACACCATTGATGTTGTAACACAGGTTGAATTAATTGGATTAGGAGAAGCTGTCAGCGACGAAGAGCTTCTTCTTCTGAAAACGGCAGCGCTGTTTCACGATTCGGGACATATTCTCGGATATAAAGATCATGAACGATTCGGAACACTTATTGCACGGGAAATACTGCCAGATTATTACTACACCCTAAAGCAGATTGAAAAAATATGTGAACTGATCTATGCCACTGAAATGCCTCCCAAACCGAAAAATCTGCTGGAAGAGATTATGTGCGATGCCGATCTTGATTACCTTGGCCGTAGCGATATGATCCCGGTTTCAACATTACTGTACCGTGAGCTGAAGGAGTACAATATGGTGAAATCGTGGAATGAGTGGAACCGGCTGCAAATTAAATTTATTTCCAATCACCAGTACTATACAAAAACAGCTCTTTCTCTTCGTGAAGTTAACAAGCAGAAACAGATAGAGCGAATTAAAAAACTTCTTGAGACCGGCGAAGAACAATAGCAGTAAAGAAACTGTAAAGAATAAACATAACAAAGCTGAAAGTCAGAACGAAACCTGCTGTATTAAGGTGTAATGAAGACATAGCTTCCCGTAATACCTCAATCGGATTGAAAATGGCATCCCAGCTGTTGAAACGCAGGTATCTGCCTATATATACACCATACCCCATTGCCAGCATGACCAGGGCTCGGAAAGGGAAAAGAAATTTTTCTGCACTGCGTCTGAAAATAATAAGTTCAACCTGATAAATTGAAATAAATCCCAGTGCCAGACCGTTACTGGCACTTAATATAACCAGCAACATATCGTACCAGAAAGGTACAGGTGGCCGGTGATACAAATGCACCAGATCAGTTATTATGTATGGCGAATTGGGAAGAAACAGTAACCAGAGAGCCAAAGTGCTGTAGAGTATCGATCGTTTAATCTCCACAGTTTTGTATAGATTACTGCTGATCAGAAGAGGAATGCCTGCAAGCAGGAGATTCCATAAGAGGAATCCGTAATAAAGATTGCCTGCATATGCTATCCGGGCGATTACCATCAGGCTGTTTCCCGTAATGGCTATGAGTATAGGATTTTTAATTTTTTCTTTCATCATGAAAATATTCCTGATATTATTTCGAATAGTTTAGGCAAAAACACAATCATTCCGATTGCAAGAGCTGTCAATGAAGCTGTTAATACAGCACCTGCAGCCAGATCCTTGATCCTTCCGGCTGTTTCGTCGGGCCCGCTTACCAGACGATCGACAGTAAGCTCGATCCCGGTATTCAGGATTTCTGTTATAAATACCAGGCCGATGGCTGTTGCAATCATCATCCATTCCATCATTGATATTTTTAGTAATATCCCGAGAATTATTGCTGCAGCGGCACAAATGCCGTGAATTGAGGCTTTTGTTTCATTAGCGAAAAACCAGCGCAAACCCTTGAATGCGAACCGGAAGGTCGCCAGCTGATATGTCAGGCTATTTCTGGAGTGTGTATTCATTGTCTGAATTATTAGGATATTGATAAAGAAATTAAACAATCTTCAGGGTCAAATTTCAGCTCTTTTACTGTATTGAAAAATGGAAGACAGGGTGAACGTTATAACCAGATCATTTCCCCATCTTCCATTTACACATATAATCCTTAATTGTATTAATAACATTATTTTGGGCTACTTGTTTCCTGATTCCTTTCATTATACCAATCGATCTTTCGGCTGAAGAACATAACAATGGCCAGTATGATAAACAACCCGATATTACCGAGCAGTAGCGCCAGGTCCGACATATGGAGAATGGCAAAAAGAAAACCATAGAGTGCTGCAAGTATTCCCAGCGTAGCCAGGGAATAGGATCGCTTCTGGAATAATGCCTCGATATAGAATACAATAAGTCCAACGGTTCCAGTACTGGCTATCAGATAGGCCCAGCCAAAAGGAAGTTGTTCGGACAGCGATAACAACAGGGAATAGAAAATGACCAACGCGGCACCGGTCAGGAGATATTGAACCACATGAATCCGCTTTTTGCTCATTACTTCAATGAAAAAGATCACAAGAAATGTTAATGCAATGAAAAGGAGTGCATACTTCACCGAACGGGTTGTTTTCTGGTAGGTATCTACCGGCAGAAACAAATTAACGCCAAAAGCCGATTCACCGATCTGGTAACTGTATGCATCATTACTCCATTTTTGTGGGAATGGTCTTGTAAGATGCAGTACATTCCATTCAGCTGTGAATCCTGTTTCGCCGACTTCGCGTTTGTCAGGAAGTGTGGAACCATTGAAACTGGGGGAGGCCCAGACTGAAGTTAGTTTAACCTTTGTTGATTTTCCGGCAGGTATAACGAAAAGCGACTCACTTCCATTCAAAGCGATCTGAAGGTGAAAATAATTGTCTTCATCCGTTTTGATCGTAACAGGTGTATGAATTCCGGTTTCGATATCGGAACTGTAAGGAATACCTCCTTCAGCACTTAGCGTATCATGATTCCACTCCAGCCTGTTGATCCTGTCAAGTCCTGTAAGATCAGTAATACCTATGGCCAAAAGAGCTTCTGACCATAGAATTTTATCGGGGCTGTCGGGCCAGTCGCTAAATGATTCCCTGGTGAATTTTGCTTCCAGATTTATATCCGCACTATATAAAATAACTTTATATATACCCCTGTGTCTTATTTCCGGCACCATATTTCCTGCTATTTCAACTTCATCGGGCAGCAGGTGCATGTAGTTTTTCCGTGTTATAAAAGTTTTAGAAGAGGTTTTCTCGTAAGTTTCATAGGGCACAATGATAATGGGAGCGAATAGCGTCTGCGATTGTCCCCATTTGGACGTAACTTCAAGGATAGCCTCATTTCGGCGGTTCTGTCTTTCATCGATCAATCCACGAATAAAAACCGTCGGAATCAGTAACAGCAGTGACAAGATCACAATTAAAGCCAGTTTGAGGCTTATTGAATTTTTAAATCTACCGGTTTTGTTTGTTGTTTCCATATTTTAATTTTAAAAGAACTTTGAAATACAAAGTATATTGTTAAAAAAATTATTTATTCTGACTTTCAATAAGTTTACCTAAATACTCCAGATGTTCCCTGAACAACTGTTTGCCTTTTTCTGTGGCTCT
>CAYUAV010000302.1:0-5403 GCA_964442665.1 uncultured Bacteroidales bacterium | reverse complement strand
CCTGTTCCAGATGCATACTATTAACCTGAGTGTGGCAGTATGGGTAGGCTTCATCGCTTTGTTCGGCATTGCAACCGATGACGGCGTTATTATGGGAACCTATCTGATGCAGGTATTTGATAAGGAAAAACCTTCAACGATATCTGCGGTCAGGGAATCGGTTCTCCATGCCGGAATTAAAAGGGTACGGCCCGCCATGATGACGGCTTCTTGCGCCATAATTGCCCTGATACCTGTGCTCACTTCAACCGGGAAAGGTGCGGATATCATGGTGCCAATGGCCATCCCTTCATTTGGTGGCATGATACTCCAGGTAATGACCATGTTCGTGGTCCCGGTTCTTTATAGTATGTGGAAGGAAAAAAATGTCCGGAAAATTCAATCTTCTAATCAGTAAACGATATGAAAATGAAAATAATTAATTATTCGCTGACATTTGTTCTCGCAGTTATTTCGATACTGGTTCAGGCACAAAATATTCCTGACACCTATCTGCTTGAGGCAGCCGAAAACAATCCGGGTCTGAAAAGCAAATTCAGTGAATATATGGCAGCTCTCGAAAAAGTACCACAGGTTAGAGCTTTGCCCGATCCACAGGTTACTTTCGGGTATTTCATTCAGCCGGTTGAAACGCGTGTCGGTCCCCAGCAGGCTCGTATTTCGGCCTCTCAGATGTTTCCCTGGTTCGGTACACTCGGAGCAAAAGAAGACGTTGCCGTCGAATTGGCCAAATCGAAGTTTGAAGTATTCAGGGAAGCCAAATCACGTCTGTTCTACGAGGTAAAATCTACCTGGTATAACCTCTATTTCACACAGAAAGCTATTGACAGAATGCTTGAAAACATTACCATTCTGAATACATTCCGCAGACTGGCTTTAATTAAAGTAGAGGCAGGACTTGCATCAACAGTGGATGTATTGCGGATTGAAATGGAAATCGCTGACCTGGAGAACCAGCTTTCCCTGCTCAGGGATAACTATGTTGCTCTGCAGGCCGGTTTTAATAACCTGCTAAATGCTGACGAACAACGAAATGTTGAGATCCCCGATTCGCTGGTGAATCCGGATTTTGATCTTTCACGCGAAGCCGTACTGGATAGTATCCGGAATGGTAATCATCAGGTATTGCAACTGGAATTTATGGAAGCTTCATACGAAAATCAGGAACTGGTTGCTAAAAAAGCAGGGAAACCTAACCTCATGCTCGGTATCGATTATGTGGCTATAGGGAAAAGTGCAAACCCGATGACCAATCCGTCAGAATCAGGTAGGGACGCCATTGTATTCCCTATGGTGGGTATCTCGGTCCCGCTGTACAGGCAAAAATATACCGCTATGGCGAAAGAAGCTGTGCTGATGCAGGAATCGGCCGAAAATGGGAGGATGGAGAAGGTTAATGTACTGGAAACGACATTTGAAAAAGCAAACAGGGATTTTAACGACGCCGACAGGCGGATCCCCCTGTATCACGATCAGTATAAGCGGGCAGAGAAGGCACTGAGTATCCTGCAAACTGTTTATGAGACCGATGGGAAAAATTTCGAAGAAGTGCTGCAGGTCGAACGCCAGCTTTTAAGATACAGCCTGGAGCTTGAAAAAGCACGTGCCGATAAAAATGCAGCTATTGCCTTTATCAATTACCTGATGGGTAAGTAAAACATTAAAAAGTATAAAAATGAAAATGAAAATAAATCTTAGCAAACGCGAATATACAATTATCGGAATAACTTTATTTGCGGGCCTTTTTGCCGGCTGGCTATTATTTCACCATGCAGGAAGCAGAACCAAAACAGAACAGATTACCGAAGAACGATCGGATAAAAATGCCACAATCTGGACTTGCTCCATGCACCCGCAGATCCGGATGGATCATCCCGGTAAATGCCCGATTTGCGGAATGGACCTGATTCCCTTACAAGAGAATACCGGTAACGGCCAGGATATATCACCGGACGAAATCCGTATGACCGAAGATGCCATACAACTTGCCAATATACAAACTATGATTGTCCGGAAGGCCTATCCCGACAAGGAAGTTTACCTGTTAGGCAAGGTTAAACCGGATGAAAGGAATATTGCTGAATTGACAGCCCGTTATGGCGGACGCATTGAGAAACTCTTTGTAAACTTTACGGGACAACATGTGAATAAAGGAGAAAAACTGGCTACTATCTATTCGCCTGCCATGATTACTGCACAGAAAGAATTGATCGAGGCTGAAGATTACAGGGAAAGTAATCCCGATTTTTACACGGCAGCCCGGAATAAACTCAAGCTATGGGACCTGACGGATGAACAAATAGATGATATTGAACAAAATGGAGAAGCCCGGAGCTATTTCGACATCCTCTCTCCTATTTCCGGGACAGTTACGATGCGAAATGTATCACTCGGAGATTATGTAAAAGAAGGAAATGCCCTGTTTCAGGTTATTAATCTTAAAAAAGTATGGGTTATGTTCGAGGCATACGAAAGCGACCTGCCCTGGTTGCGACCAGGCGATAAGGTTAACTTTACGATCCAGTCACTCCCCGGAAAGAATTTCATCGGCCGGATCAGCTTTATTGATCCGCTCATCGACCCGAAAACCAGGATTGCGCAAGTGCGGGTTGAAGTGGAGAATCCGGGTTTGATCCTAAAACCCGAAATGTTTGCCAACGGTCTGGTAACTTCGACCATTGCAGGAAATACAAAAGATATCCTGATACCCAGGACAGCGGTACTATGGACAGGAAAACGCGCCGTGGTATATGTAAAAGTACCCGACAGGGAACAACCGACATTTACATACCGTGAAATTGTTCTTGGTCCTGTTGCGGGTGATTTTTATGTGGTAGCACAGGGCTTGTACGAAGGAGAAGAGATAGCTGTCAATGGCGTATTTAAAATTGATGCCGCTGCCCAGCTGGCCGGTAAACCCAGCATGATGAATCCTCAGGGAGGCAAGACATCAACAGGACATAATCATAGCGGAATGAATATGAATGGAGAATCAACGAATAATCCGGTAGTCCGTCAGGAGGGCAATAAGAACTCTGAAAAAACTGAAGCACATAATAATCATAGTAAAGAGAATTATGAAAGCAAAAAGGCAGAAATAAACCCGCTGTTCAAAAAGCAGTTAACGACCGTTTATAAAGCATACCTGCCCATGAAAAATGCTTTTGTCAAATCCGATTCTGATGAGGTGTCTAAAACTGCGGAACAATTACTGTCTGCACTTACAAAAACGAATATGGAACTTCTTGAAGGGGAAGCACATATAATGTGGATGAGCCGTCTTGAAAACATGAAAAACAGCCTGGGTAAAATAACGGGAAGCCATGACCTGTCCGGCCAGCGTGAAGCTTTTGCTGCCTTTAACCAGGCATTTTATCAGGCAGTTAAAGACTTTGGATTGAATGAGGTAACTGCGTTCTACCAGTATTGCCCTATGGCAGTGAACCAGAAAGGGGCCTACTGGATAAGTGAAATAAAGGAGATCAGGAATCCCTATTTCGGTGAAGAAATGCTAACCTGCGGTGAAACACGTGAAATTTTAAAGTATTGATGAATAGTATCATTGAAATATTTGAACTGGTGAATAATCTGATTTTTGTGCGTTTTGTTGACGATACATAAAGAACATCCTGATGAAGCAAAATGTAATACACATAAAAAATATGGTTTGTCCAAGGTGTATTTGGGCTGTTGAAAATGTACTGAACTCACTTCATATTGATACGAAGGATGTAAAGATCGGGGAAATTATAACTGTTAAACCTACTGATGAATTAAATATCAAAAAACTTCAAAAACATTTGCAGAACCTTGGTTTCGATATCATTGAAGATCATAAAAAAATGATCGTTGAGAAAATAAAAGGAGCTGTTGTTTACTGGATCGGACATATAATCGAAGAACAACGGAAGTGGAATTTTTCCGAATATCTAGTGGATAAACTCCACAAAGACTACAGGTACTTGAGTTCGTTGTTTTCAGAGATTGAAGATATCACTATTGAAAAATATATTATTCAGAAAAAGGTTGAAAAAGTAAAAGAGCTGATCATCTATGATGAATTGAACATAAACGAAATAGCTTTTAATATGGGGTACAGCAGTTCTGCACATTTATCGAACCAGTTCAAACAAATTACAGGATATACTCCCCTGCAATTCAAACAATTGATGAAACATCATGAAATCTGAAAATTATGCAATTCTTTTTTACAATTATGTAAGGGTTAAACAACTGAAGTACAGTAATTTTACAATGATATTAATGCAAAGAAGAATATGTTTTTAAAAGTATTGATCATATCGATAATTCTGGTGGCTGTTATCTTACTGGCGTTAGCTGTTAAGATGCTATTCGACCCGAATGCGGAATTTACGGTACATTCCTGTGCGCTTGAAAATAGTGACCTGAACAAGGATGGAGCCTGTTATAAATGTCAGCTTAAAGATCTGGCAAATTGTCCTGAGAACAGAAACAGTTAAAACTGGCAAGCAATATTGCAGGATAACCAAAATGAATGAAGTCATGAAACTGATTAAAGCGTATATACGATACCGAAAAGCTGAGGAAACTTATTTTGCCCTTAAAAAGGCAGGATTCCAGAGCATGACATTCGTCGAGTGTGAAGGCACCGGTCAGTATTCCGATCACGAGAAGGAACATATCAGCGATAAATACCCTTTTGCGGATGCCAATAAGGTAATTAAACTGGAAATACTTGCCTCAGAAGAACATGTTGCGAAAATCGTACAAATCATAAAAATTAATGGCCGAACGGGTTATAGTGGCGATGGAATGATCCTTATTTCACCTGTAGATGAAGTATATAAAGTCAGAAACGATGAAACAGGAATCCTGTCAATTTAAAAATTGCATACATATATTGACCCAATTACACTTTAAAGTGTTTTATCTATAGTAATAACCTTATAAAATTCAGACGTCATGGAAACAAAACATCAGTATCATCAAAAAAGTGAAACCGGCACATCAACTTACCAATGCCCGATGATGTGCGAAGGAGATAAAACCTACGATCAACCGGGAAATTGTCCGGTTTGTAATATGTATCTCAAACCGGTAAATGAAAGTTAGCATTTTAATCCGGCAATTTACCGAAGGTCATATTCACAATATTGCATATCAAATTAAAATGTAATAGAATACCTCAGAATTATAGAAGAAATGGCATTGCAGGAATGATGATTATTGAATCAACTAGTCGTCTATTCCAAATCCTTTAATATGTCTTGAACTCAATATATGGAAACTAAAAATAAACATCAGCATTTTATTCGTCCCATGAAATGTGAAGGGGATAAGGTTTATGACCAGCCCGGCGATTGCCCGGTATGCAACATGCACCTTGTGCCTGTTGGCGAAAGCGAACACCGGCATTCGCAT
>CAYUAV010000301.1:252-5420 GCA_964442665.1 uncultured Bacteroidales bacterium | reverse complement strand
CTTTGCAGGAATAATGGAGACTATGAAAAATCCTTAACCCTGATTGAAAGATCTCATCAGCTCAGAGAAACCATTTACCCTGATACAAGCTTAGAAATGATTAATAGTTTTATCAATTTGGCGAATGTAAACACCTTGGTCTACAATTATGAAACTGCACTGGAAAATTTACATAAAGCTGAATCGATATGCCTGTTAAATGAGGATGAAAGAAGCGATGAGATTGGTACTATTTATCATTATTATGGCCGTATCTATAAAAATATGGGGAATTACCTTGAGGCAGGACAGTACATGAGAAGAGCCGATGAGTATTTATTAAAACATAAGGAGAAAAACAAACGATTAATTGTCTCATATTATTTGTTATCGGCCAATTTAGAGATGATGCAAGGAGATATAAAGACCGCTCTGGCATATTATCATAAAAGCTATGATATTATCAAAGGAATTAGTAACAACATCACTCCTCTTATTAATTACTATATAGGCTCCGCATTAACCTATGCTAATTCGGGTGATTATGATAAAAGTATTCAACTTCAGAAGACTGCTATTCAACTTGCTCGCAGCGATTCGACAAGTAATGCTTTGAGGCTGGCGATTCTCTATAATAATATTGGTCTGGATTACCTGGAGATTCATCAACCGGATAAAGCTGAAAATTCCTTCCAAAAAGCCCTGGTAATACTCAATCATCTTGGAGTCAAAGGAATATATCTGACTGAATTGTACGAAAGCATAGGAATGTTATGGTTTTATAAAAAGGATTTTGATAAAGCATTACGCTTTTTTCAGAAGGGATTGGAAATTACAGCACCCCAAATGCCTGTTAATCGGGAAATGAAAAATCCTGACATTCAGCAGATCGAAGCTTTACTACCTGCATTGAAAATTTTAAAATCGAAAAGTAATTGTCTGAAAGAGCTGTATTTCAAAACGAAAGAAATGAACTATCTGGATGGAGCCATAAACACCTCTTTACTGGCCATTGATGTAATAGAGCAACTTCGGAACAGTTACCAAAGTTATGAGAGTAAACTACAGACAACAAAACAGGAATACCAAGTATACAGCACCGCACTTGATTTGTTAAATACTGCTGTCAGGCAAACGGGTGAATCAAAATATATTGAACTCACTTTTCTCGTGTCGGAAAAGTCGAAATCGTCCATACTCTTATCAGTCCTGAGTGAACTGGATGCCAGACAATTTGGCGGAATTCCTGATTCTCTGCTTAATAAGGAAAATAAGCTGTCTCGGTCCATTACTTTTTATAAAGAGAACCTTTATGAAGAAAAACAAAGTAATCATGCGGATTCGGCGAAAATTACAACCTGGGAGAAATATCTCTTCGATTTACAGCGCGAACATAATCAGCTTATCACCTATTTTGAACACCAGTACCCAAAATACTTCAACCTGAAATACGATTATTCGGTTACCGATATCAAAAATTTGCAAAAGCATTTACCTTTTCGCACTTCACTTATCGAATACAGTATTTCAGATTCCGTTCTTTTTACTTTTATAATAACCCGGAACGGGTATCATATGCTTCAGCATAGTATCGGAAAAGAATTTTACGAACAACTCAATAATTATCTGAATAAGTTTCATCATTTCGATTTCAGTAAACAATCGCTTAACGACTTTACTGAATTCTGCTGGACCAGTCAATCGCTTTACAATACGCTTATAGTTCCTGCATATGACTATATTTCCGGCAGTTCATTAATTATTGTGCCCGATGGTATTTTGTCTTATCTTCCTTTCGAAACTCTGATAAAAGAAATTCCCGATGAAATTCCATTCAATCAATACAGGAATCTGAAGTACCTGATTCACGAATTTGCCGTTTCATACTCCTATTCCGCTACTTTGTTTAACCAGGTTAGCGGCAAGAGCAAGGCTCATACTACTGATAAATTACTGGCATTTGCCCCCGAATATTCAGGCGATTCGGTTGGAAACCTTTCACAGAACCGCTTTATAACCAGACAGAATTTCAGAAAGAATCTGTTCCCTATTCCCGGAGTATTGGATGAAGTCGAAACCATTCATAAGCTGATCCCGGGAGATATATTTATTGGTGAAAAAGCCACTGAGAGCAACTTTAAGGATACAGCAGGTTATTATGATATTCTGCATCTTGCCATGCATACGGTTATCGATAATATCAATCCGCTTTATTCCAGACTGATCTTTTCACTCGATCATGACACAACCCAGGATGGCCTGCTTAATACCAATGAAGTATTTAACCTTACATTGAATGCCAGGATGGTAGTGCTGAGCGCATGCAGTACCGGAGGCGGTGAATATAATAATGGTGAGGGAGTTATTAGTCTTGCCCGGGGATTTGTATATGCCGGAACACCCAGTATAATAATGACCATGTGGGAAGTGGAAGATAAGTCGGGATCGGAACTGATGAAAAATTTCTATCGAAATCTTCTGAAAGGTCAATCGAAATCGAGAGCAATGCGTAATGCAAAACTTACCAGTATTAACGATGCCCGCCCGGAAAATACCCATCCCTTTTTCTGGTCATCATTTGTTGTGATGGGTAATCCACATGCTTTGTATTCAGGAAAGTTAACGATCACCATAATTGTTATAACAGTTAGTACATTAATTCTCCTATTTTTTTGGGTTTTCCGCAGGAACAGAAATATAAACAAGTAATATACTGACTATTATTTTTTTTCCCGTATATTTTTGTATTCCGGATCAGTTCTAATCATTTTTATTAAAGTCTCTTTGCACTTATACTTTTTGTTTCTTACAATTTTTTCACTCTTATACCCCATTTCTTGGGCTATCTGATCGTAGGGCGTGTTTTCCGCAATAAGTGTCAATACCTTCTGACACTCCGATCCTAGTTTTAAAAAGTATTTTCGAAAGAGCCTCAATTCAAATTCTTCTTCCATTACTAAATCGGAATTATTGTATTCAAATTCCGGTTCTTCTATCTTAGTAATATTTCGCTGGTGAATTGACCTATTCCTCAAAATTTTTAACCAGACCAAACGTGAAATACCGTAGAGATAAGAATCAAAACCCGATTTCAATGTAAAATTATTCTGACAAATTTGTTTATAGGCTATAATGATCGATTCCTGAAAAACATCTTTTGCATCTTCCTGATTTCCACCATTATTAATAACATAATATCGTACAACCGGAAATATTTCTCTATATACAGTAGTCAGAACCTGGTTATCTCGATTCCTGATACCTTCGATGATCTGCCCAAGTGATAGTTTTTTCACATTATTAAAATGTTTCGTGCCTTCATTTTTAAAGTATACCTTTTATAGTTGACAAAAAATACAAAAACGAAACATCCTGAAAAACCCCATTCAAATATAAAAAAAAATCAGGGTTATGTTATTATCATTTGATTAATTGAGAGATTCTGTGAAATACCTAAAGTAATACTTAATAAACTTGCCTGTCAAATTTCTATCTGAAAATCATTTCCATGTAACCATCTTATAATTTCGTATGAATGTTATTGCAACGAATACAGCCTGGACAATCTACAGTATTTTTTTTATTCTTTTTAAAAAACTTCCCGATAGCAATACCTGTTTTTACTACTACGATTAAAAGAATGATATAAACAATTATATTCTGTAGCATAAATTTTTCTTTTAGGAATTCAGAATATCAGTCTACCAACCTGAAAAACTATCAGAGATATTAAATAAGCCAGTATTGTTGTATACAATATCATGAATATCGCCCACCATATATTCCCTGTTTCGTTTTTAACAGCAGCAAAAACTGCAATACAGGGAAAATAAATTAATATAAATATCAGAAAAGAAATTGTCGCCAGGGGACTAAAAACCCGATGCCCTTTCATCGGGCCCTTTTCATATTCCTGCGTACTGAGAAGATCTGATAGTTTTTTTTCTCCATTTCTGGTATCGATATCGACATGATGCAATACACCCAATGTACTAACTACTATTTCTTTTGCAGCTATTCCTGTAATAAGGCTGACACCCATTTTCCAATTGAAACCAAGAGGTTTGATAACGGGCTCAATAAACTTTCCCAGACGTCCGATATACGAATTTTCGAGTTGTTTATTCATTGCATCATCATGACTTAAAGGAATTCCGCTTTCAGCGGGTTCATGTAATGAAACCAGTTGATTCAGCTTCCGCTGATTTAAATTCGTTTGAACAACAGAAAAAGAATTCGCGGAATTTTTTATTGCCGGTTTAGACCTGGGGTAATAACCCAGGGCCCAAAGCAAAATAGAGGCAATAAGAATTACGCCACTCATTTTTTTCAGATACTGTGATGCTTTAATCCACATATGTTTTAGTGTCGATCGTGAGGTCGGCATTCTGTAAGGGGGAAGCTCCATCACAAAGGGTGTCCCCTCCGACCGGAAGATTGTTTTTTTAAAGACCATGGCTATCAGTATGGCAATTAAAATACCTAAAAGATAAATCAAGAATAATAACGTACCCTGAAATGCAGGAAATATCGCCCCGATCAGTAATAAGTAAACCGGTAATCGCGCTGAACACGACATAAAAGGATTTATAAGGATAGTCAAAAGCCTGTTGTTCCTGTCTTCAATAGTCCGAGTAGCCATAATCGCCGGAACATTGCACCCAAAGCCCATAATCAGCGGTATGAAAGATTTTCCGTGGAGACCTATCTTGTGCATTAGCCGATCCACTATGAACACTGCCCGTGCCATATATCCTGAATCCTCCATGAAAGAGATAAACAGGTATAGTATGAGAATATTCGGCAGAAAAATTATAACTCCTCCTACTCCTCCAATGATACCGTTTATCAGCAGGTCTTTAAGAGAACCTTCAGCCATATTTACCGAGATCATCCTGTTTAACCAGGAAACACCTGCATCAATCCAATTCTGAGGGTATTGTCCAAGTTTAAAAGTTGTGGCAAACATGATCCACATAAAAAAGAAAAAAAAAGGAAATCCAAAAACTTTGTGAGTAAGGAAACTATCAATTATCTCAGTAGTTTTTACCTGATATTCCTGATTTTTATAATAAGTTTCCATTAAGGCACCGCTTATAAAGCCATATCGTTTACCGGTGAAAACCGATACCAAATCCTCATCAAATAAAACTTCCAGCCTGTGTCGTTCTCTGGCAACAAGTTCGATA
>CAYUAV010000301.1:0-242 GCA_964442665.1 uncultured Bacteroidales bacterium | reverse complement strand
CGAGGTATTTTCCAATTTGACTGTCATCTTCCAGTAATTTAATTGCAATAAACCTGGATGAAACTTTATCTGTAATGGAATAATTTTCAGGCGTTTTAATTAAGGACTGTATCTTTTCAATGGAATTTTCAAGTTCATCGCCATAATTTATATGTATATGCCGTTGCGACAATTCCCTGTCATTATACACATCGATTATTTTGCGAAAAAGTTTTTTAATACCTTTTCCTTTTGAACCAACC
>CAYUAV010000300.1:0-5426 GCA_964442665.1 uncultured Bacteroidales bacterium | reverse complement strand
TTGAATCATAAGGAAAAGTATCAATAAACGAAACTGTTTTTTCAATGAAGTCCGTTTCTATCCTGATCCCGATTTTCTTCGATACGGCATAGACTTCCTGCAACAGTTCAATCATTACTTGTCTGGTTTCGGGTATTTCACGTATCTCACCATAGGTGGAGTGTGTCACAGCCAATAATCCACTAACACAGATAGCGATAAATTTCTTCCAGAGTTCGACATGGATATCATCAGCTATTTTTGATGTAATGCCAGCATTTTCGAATATTTCCTTTAATTTGCCAAGTCTTTCCGTAAAAATATTATTCAACTCGCCATAAATGATGGTAGGCTCAATCCCAAAATGATGTATTACACCCGGTTCTTCAATTTTGCTGATGATTCGGCATAAACCGCCTAAAACATTTTTCGGGTCAACAAATTCCATCAGTTCGTCGGTAGCAGATACTCCGTTTTGTAAAGGCAGTATCATAGCATTTTCATTAATAATTTCCGGCAGCCGCGGTGCAATTTCCCTGACTTGCCAGGCTTTTACGCCGAGAATTACCAAATCGGCCTTCCCTACCTTCCTTATTGCTTCAGAAATCTTTATTCTTTCAATGCTAAAGTTCCCGTTTATGCTCTTTACACTTATACCTTTAGTTTGTAAGGCCTGTAAATGCGCTCCCCTTGCAATAAAATGAATATCGTATCCGGCCTTGGCTAACCGGGCACCAAAATATCCTCCAACACCTCCTGCGCCAATTACTGCAATCTTCATTATTTTATTTTTTTTGTATATCTGTAATACTTACTCAATATTAATTCCCTCAACAACTAAAACCGGAAGTTCTCATCTTGTATCAGCCTGTTCCGGTTCAATAGGTACCGTTTTCTCCTCACCCGGCGTCAGCGTAATATAATTATCGCTGTAAAGGACGGGAAGAATACGATCACCACTTTTTTCACGAACTACTTTCAGACGTATCATCACAGCCGGTATATCATCCCTGTTATTTAGTTTCGCTGAAAGCACACATTGATCTCCGACTTTCACAACCTCGGTTCGCTGATCGATTTTCGCCAGAGGTAAATCACGGAGAGCCTTCAGATTTCCTTCTTCCTTTCCCCGCCAGTATAAATTCTCTGAAACAATCATATCTTTCTGGTAAAGTTTAAGCTTCATGAAATATACATCAGTAAGCATTTCAGGGTACGGAACTTTAAAGCATGCAACACGACTATATTCCTGAGCCATAAGGCTCATGGAAGCAGGAAGAAGAAACGCAATAGCCAGGGTTCGAAAAAGAAATATCGTATTATCAAATACGGATTTCATTTTGGTTTGAGTGAACGTTTCTAAATGGATCATGGTGATCAAGAGGGTTTATAATATTTTGAAAATACTAATTTAGCTGTTTCAAAATTAAAACAGATATATCGTATAATGACTGGAACTTTCAACCTGGCACTGATTCAACTGAATCTGAACACATCACCGGAAAACAACCTGAAAAAATGCATAAAGTGGGTCAAAAAAGCTGCATCAGAAGGAGCACAGGTAATTTGCCTGCCGGAATTATACCGATCATTCTATTTTTGCCAGAAAGAAGATAGGCGCTATTTTGAATTTGCCGAACCTTTATACGATCAATCCTTTAAAGCTTTCAGTTCATTGGCTAAAGATCTGCGCATTGCAATAATTGTCCCTTTTTTTGAGAAGCGTTCGGCAGGCGTATACCATAACAGTGCCTACATAATCGATTCCGATGGCAGTAATGCCGGATTATACCGGAAAATGCACATACCTGACGATCCTGCGTATTACGAAAAATTTTACTTCACGCCTGGTGATCTGGGTTTTAAAGCTTTTAAAACTACCTATGGAAAAATCGGGACACTTATATGCTGGGACCAGTGGTATCCTGAAGCAGCAAGGATTATTTCGTTACATGGCGCTGATGTTCTTTGTTATCCGACAGCCATAGGCTGGCACCCAAAAGAAAAGAAAAAGTATGGTGCACAGCAGCGCGATGCCTGGATTACCGTGCAACGGGGACATGCCGTGGCAAATGGAATTTACGTAGCAGCTGTTAATCGCACAGGCCTTGAAAATCCTATAAAAGAGCAGGATGGAATTGAATTCTGGGGTTCATCGTTTATAGCAGGTCCTCAGGGTGAAATCATTGCAGAGGCTTCAATCGATAAGGAGGAAATAGTCATGGCAGAGATCAGCAGGAAATATATGGAAAAAGTCCGGCAGAACTGGCCTTTTTTGCGTGATCGCCGTATTGATGCCTATGGCAATATATTGAAACGTATAATCGATTAAGATCCGAAATGAATACAACCATCTGCCGCTTGCCAGCCGAGTGGGAAAAACACCAGGCTACACTTTTGGCATTTCCTCATGAAGGTGCCGATTGGCCGGGTAAGTTTAATGCGGTTAAATGGGTATTTATCGAGATTATAAGAAAAATCTGTGACTATGAACCGGTAATTCTAATTGTAAAATCGGACAAGCACAGGGGAGAAGTACAACGCATGTTTTCCAGGGCAAAGGCAGATACCACTCAGATCAGCTATATTATTTCAGCAACAAACCGTTCATGGATGCGCGATTCGGGTCCTGTAATTGTTAGCAATCCCGGTAAAAAACGGGAAGCCATGCACTTTTGTTTTAACGGCTGGGCCAAATATACAAATTACCGCCTCGACAGGCATATCCCCGAAGTAGTATCTGATTTTCTTAATATCCCCTTAAAGCAGGTAGTTTTTAAGGGAAAACCTGTTGTGCTTGAAGGTGGGGCAATTGATATTAACGGATCGGGTACGCTGATTACTACAGAAGAGTGCCTGATAGATCAGCAAAAACAAGTTCGTAATCCGGGATTTACAAAGAATGATTATGAAACAATTTTTCATAATTACCTGGGCATTAGTAATACGATTTGGTTGGGTGAGGGAATTGAAGGCGACGATACCCATGGTCATATTGATGATATCTGCAGGTTTGTAAACAGGAATACAGTTGTTACATGTATAGAGAATAATAAAAACGATCCAAACCATAAAAAACTGAAAATCAATCTTTTAAAACTTCGCGAAGCAAAATTGGAAGACGGTAGTCAACTTAACATAATTGAAATTCCCATGCCGGAACGAATTGATTTCGAAGACTTGCGTTTACCAGCCAGTTATGTGAATTTTCTGATCACTAACGGTTGTATCCTGGTCCCAACATTTAATGATAAAAACGACTCAACGGCATTAGGAATTTTGCGTGATTGTTTTCCGTCGAGGGACATTATCGGCATTCATGCCGTCGACCTTGTTTGGGGATTAGGGACACTTCATTGTTTAAGTCGTGAAATTCCTATATAAAAAATGTTGTAAATTCAGGCAACTATTAATTGTTTTCCCAGTCTATATACTATTAACCAATACCTGCTCCTATGAAACTATATCAGTTCCTTCTATTGCTGCTTGTCGCCCTTCTGCCAGGCTCATCGCGCGATGACTTTGAAAATCCTTCTGAGTACTTTCCTGTTCTGATGGAACGAAACGATCTGGAAATAAGTGTTAAGTTCCTTAATGTACAGGAAATTATCAACCCCGGGAAAATATACTTTAAGAATCATATGATTTACCTGAACGAACGCTATAAAGGAATTCATGTGATCGATAATCATTCTCCTTCGTCGCCTCAGAATATCGGATTTATTAACATCCCCGGGTGTATCGATATTGCTGTTAAAAATAACAGTCTGCTGGCCGACAATGCAACCGACCTTGTTGCTGTCGACATAAGCGATCTCGAACATGCAAAGGTAACTGAACGTATTCAGAATGTCTTCCCAGAGAGTACACCTCCCGATCTGGATTATATCCCATATATGTTCACACCAGCTAACAGACCCCGAAACACTGTTATTGTGGGCTGGGAAAAAATCAACAATTAATACCGGAAGTAATGAAAACAACAATCTATATACTTTCTGCTTTGATTTTTTTGCTGGTTGCATGCGAATCGCAGAATTTTGATTATTCGGCTGATATTAGCACAGAAAGCGGCACAAGTGGATCACTGGCCCGTTTTACCATATCGGGTAATTACCTGTTCACAGTCGATGCTTCAAATCTTAAAACATTTAATATAACCGATGAGGAAAATCCCGTGCTTATGAGCGAAATATCCCTGGACTGGGGAGTAGAAACTATTTTCGCCACGGGAGATCTGCTTTTCCTGGGTACACGAAACGGTGTATATATTTTCGATATCACCGATCCGGTATCGCCTCACTATGTATCATTGTACAGCCATATCCAGAGTTGCGATCCGGTTGTTGTAAAAGGAAATTATGCATATTCTACGCTGAATTCCTCCGGCCCGTGTATGAACGGTGTGAACTTGCTTGATATTATTGACATTTCAGATCCGGTATCTCCTTTCCAGGTAAATTCACTACCCATGGAAAGTCCAGGAGGATTGGGTATAAGCGGTGATTTACTTTTTGTTTGCGATGAAGGATTGAAAGTATTTGATCTGACGAATCCAGCAGAACCCGAATTATTAAAGAAAATTACTATCGATGCCTATGATGTAATCCCTATCGACACTCTTTTGCTCGTTGCAACAGAACAGGGATTATCAGAATATTCGATCGATGATGAAAACAATATTCATTTTGTAAGTTCCCTTTATTCATTACCATAAAAACCATTCCTGCTATGAAAAAATACCCTTTTCTCCTGTTGCTGTTTTTACCGTTCCCGAATATTTTTTCGCAAACCGAAAAATACCATGAAACCATTTATTCCTTTATGCCGCAGTATCTTATAAATCGGGGAATACGAATTGATGTTGAAAAACAACTCTCCGGCAGACATTATTTGCAGTTGTGTCCGCAATTTTATCTGAGCGAAAGAAACGAAGACAATTTTGTTATGGATAAAAACCGCTATTCCTATCTCATCGGAGGGGGTCTCAATTTATACCATAAGATCTTTGCCTTTGAAAGTTTTAAAGAATATGGATTGTATTTGAGTTATGGATTTTCCTATAACTATTTTAGCGTCGAATATACTGATGATTCGGGGGACGTCGCCATCCCGGCAAAAGGGAATATTCATAAATTCGGAGGAGACCTTATTCTCGGATACCAGTTCTTTTTCCGAAATGTCGTTTCGCTCGATATTTTTACCGGGCTCGGAACACGTCTCAGTTATATGGATGCCGGCGGAGCTGATACCGATCGGTTCAATACGGGTTATTACGGATATAACTATACGGGTAACATTCTTTTGCTTGGTCTGCGAATTGGTGTAGTACTTTAACTTTTTTTGCCATGAAAAAAACAACCTTCATACTCACAGTACTTTTTTTTAGCAATTTTTTATCCGTCAGAGCTGAACAACCTGAAAAGAAGGAATATAATTTCCTTGTC
>CAYUAV010000299.1:0-5428 GCA_964442665.1 uncultured Bacteroidales bacterium | reverse complement strand
CAATATTAAATTTGATTTCTTTAGCCATATTTTTACATTTTATTGTTTACACATTTAAAAAATTAGATAACAGCCAAAATATCAGACTGCTTCATAATTAGATAATCCTTACTATCGATCGATAATTCGGTGCCCGCATATTTACCATATAGCACAACATCACCCACTTTGACTTCCATTTTCTCATCTTTTGTACCCGGACCTACAGCAACAATTTTTCCACGTTGTGGCTTTTCTTTAGCAGAATCGGGAATAATAATACCACTGGCGGTTTTCTCTTCAGCTGCCTGTGGCTCAACAAGTACTCTGTCGGCCAAAGGTTTAATTTTTACTTGAGTCATATTACAAATTATTTTAGTTAAACATTCGGTTTTCTAATTCTGCCTGTCTTTAACATATTTTGTGCCATTATCAAAATTCATGTTTTTACCAGCCGAATTCAGGACATTATTGCATATTGATCAGAGTTCATGGTAATTCGTTTAAAAAATACTACCTTATAAAACGCAGATATTCAATTATATAATCTGAACAAAATTCTGAATGATTGAAATAATTAATATGTCAGCTTTATGACAGACTGACACCTGGAACTTATTTTACAATATACTATTACTATTGGTCATCCGATTCCTGATCAGGAAGTCCGGCAGGTATATTCGGAAGACCCTGGTCGTAGTCAACTGTACTTTCTTTCTGCTGTTCTATTCGTGATTTAGGTTCACTTTCGGGTTTTTCAATTGCCCAACTGGTGAGTATGCTTAATACAAGAAGTATTGATGCTAGTGTCCATGTAGCTTTTTCTAAAAAATCGGCTGTACGGCGAACTCCCATAATCTGACTTGAAGCACCAAAATTTGCAGCTAATCCTCCTCCTTTTGAATTCTGAACGAGTACCACAAGTACAAGGAGAATACAAACCATTACAATAAGTACTGACATTAAGGTAAACATAACTCTGTATTTATGATTTATTTATCAGTTTTTTTATTTCTGAAATTTGACCCGCAAAGTAAGCACTTTTTTCCGGATATTTCAAGCTTAATTTCTCATATGCCAGAATGGCCTTGGCGTAATGTCCCTGTTTTATATAAATCTTTGCGAGGGTGTCCGTGAAGAAACTCTCATGTTCTTTAACACTGTCGGCCGATATATCCTTGTTTTCAGACAATTGTTCATTTGGAACAATCCGTGGGTTTGTTTGAATAAATTTATCGATGAGTCTGAAATGATTTTCTTTATCGCTCTCTTCATTTCTTTCATCCAGTAATTCCGAAAGTTCTGAACTATCAGATAATTGTTCAGGTATTTTTTTATTTTGAATGCCTGTTTCACTTTCATCCAGTTCGTCAAGCCATTCCGTAAATAATTTTGTACTATCCTGAGTGGTATTTTTTTGTTCTTTGGATATCAGGTCTTTATCAGGAATATCTTTTAGTTCTGAATCTGTTAGGCTATCCGTATCTTTAATGGAATAGTCACTCTTGTGTATTTCCGTATTTTGTGTCAGGGTATCTTTTGAATCAGCTTTAATTAGATCCCTATCCGGCTTATTATCATCAGAAAGAAATTCAATAACTTCTTCATCACCGGATTCATTTTCCTGAACAGATTCTTCTTCAGTTGTTGGAAGATGTTTTTCCTCTATTTTCGTCTGTTCGTCGCCATATAGCTCAAAAAATTCTTTATGTAATATGTTTGATGAACCATGAAGTGAAAAATCCATACTTTCAAGCTCGATATCTTTACCATATTCCTTGCGGATATCGATTGCCAGCCCGGGAATTAACTCAATTTCAGTGCCCTCCGAAAGATCAAAGATGTTCCGCTGTCGGGTTATGGTTTCCGAAATGTTTTCCTTCATTTTATCTTTGGTCTCCTTACTGAATCGAATGGGCTCAAATTCATGGCTGGCTGATTTGTTCGATTTTTCTTCTCCGGGAAGTTTGTGCAGCATGTAATACAGTACTTTACGATCGGATACATAGGCTGCGGCCAGGTTTAATACTTCCTTTCCGACTTGTCCGTGTAAATTCTGAAAGTTCTTAATATGCAATAAACGGGCAGTTTGAAAAAACGGATAGTTATCCATCCAGTCCTCCAATTTTTTCATACTTGATGAATCAAGCCTTCCAGGGTTTTCAAGGTATTTATTTAACAAATCGTTACTCATAATATTACTACCGATCGGCTACCAGTTTACAAATGCTTTATTAAAGATCTGTTCAATAATTTCATCAATTATTTCTTCAGTGAGTGCACTTTCAACAGAGCCAAAGTCTTTGGTGCTGTCAAAATCACGATATCGGGAAAAACTCGTATCGAAACTATCGTCAGGATTTATTGCGTTGGTGTATTTAACCCTTACTGTTATTGTAAATCGTGTTTTTGCAGCCACATCACCGGCTGAAATTGCTACCGATTGAATATCGTAATTTGTAATTTCTCCCGAGAAGTCTACATCGCCCATTGTATTCACTACCCGAAGCTTGGTATTATTTTCCATATAATTTTTTAACGCGTCGGTAAATTTCTGGCTCAGAGAAGGTTCAACCCGCATAGCGCGATTGTTAAAATATTGTACCGAAACTGTTTTAATGGCGGGATTGATATCAGCCCCGCCTTTCATGTCGTATCTGATTGAGAAGCATCCGGTAAGGAGCAATAACATCAGAACTATTATTAAACCAAACAGTTTATTTTTGTTGCTATAATTCATTGAGATCGTATTCTTTAATTTTTCTATATAGGGTTCGTTCCGAAATTCCCAGTTCTTCGGCTGCATATTTCCTTTTTCCACGGTGTTTATTCAGCGCTTTTGTTATCAATTCTTTTTCTTTCTCTTCTAACGAAAGCGATTCTTCAACAATTTCTTCGGTATCCTGAATAGCATCTTCATGCGGATGTGAAAATTCAACGGCAGGCTTTTTAAATTCTCCGGAATGCAAGGTTGGAGAATCGTCCTTATAGATCTTACGAATCAGTTGTGCATTATCTTCTGCCAGATCGGAATCAACAGTACCTTTCTGCATGATTTCAAGCACAAGCTTTTTGAGATCATTCATATCGCTCTTCATATCGAAGAGAATTTTGTAAAGAATTTCCCGCTCTGTATTAAATGTTTTTTGATCGATGGGTGTATCATATAATGCCGGAAGTTTATCTTCATAAAAATCGGGAAGATAGCCACGAAGAACTGTTGCATCAATTTCGCGCTTGGTTTCAATAACCGAAATTTGTTCGGTAATATTTTTAAGCTGACGAATATTTCCGGGCCAGCGATAGCTAACCAGCATTTTCATGGCATCTTCGGTAAGCGTTATAGTAGGCATACGGTTTCTTTCAGCAAAATCGGAAGCAAATTTTCTGAATAAAAGGTAAATATCCTCCTGCCGTTCGCGAAGTGCAGGAATATGGATCGGAACGGTATTCAAACGGTAATACAAATCTTCACGAAATTTTCCGTGCTGAATAGCTTTCAGAATATCAACATTGGTAGCTGCAATAACCCTGACATTGGTTTTAATAATTTTAGACGATCCAACACGAAAGAATTCTCCTGTTTCAAGAACTCTGAGGAGCCTTACCTGGGTCGAAAGCGGAAGCTCGGCAACTTCATCGAGAAAAATGGTACCACCATTGGCCACTTCAAAATATCCTTTCCGGCTGTCATAAGCTCCGGTAAACGATCCTTTTTCATGACCGAAAAGTTCCGAATCGATAGTTCCTTCAGGGATTGCGCCACAGTTAACTGCTATATAAGATCCATGCTTTCGGGAGCTGAAATTGTGAATGATCTGGGGGAAAACTTCTTTACCAGCACCGCTTTCGCCAGTAATTAACACCGAAAGATCGGTTGGAGCCACCTGAATAGCTATGTCGATAGCCCTGTTAAGCTCGGTTGAATTACCAATAATTCCAAATCGCTGTTTTATATTTTGAATGTCCATATGCTAATCCGTAAAAATGTCAGTTCTATCAATTAAAACCTTCGTAAAGTTTAATTTTACAGTTTTCAACGAACTGACAAAATTACAATATTAAAAGTTTTTTGCATATTTACTGAACTCAAAATCAACAGTTATGCACAGGTTAACTTTTTTTGGCATTATCCCTGCCCATTATGCTTCATCACGTTTTCCGGGGAAACCTCTTGCCGATATAAAGGGTAAAACGATGATTCGGCATGTATATGAGAGGACAAGCATGGCGATCGATCGGGTTATAGTTGCCACTGACGATGTAAGGATATATGACGAGGTGCTGGGATTCGGCGGAAAGGTAGTAATGACTTCCGATAAGCATAAAAGTGGTACCGAACGATGTGCTGAAGCATTGAGTATTGTTGAGAATCAGGAAAATAATAAGTTTGATGTCGTCATCAATATCCAGGGTGATGAACCTTTTCTGCACCCTGATCATATCGAATTATTAAAATCCTGCTTTGAAGACGATTCGACTGAAATTGCTACAATAATAAACCCAGTTCATGATGCAGAAATTCTGTCGAATCCTAACAGGGTTAAAGTAGTTGTCGACGCAAAAGGTTTTGCGCTTTATTTTAGTCGCTCCGTAATTCCTTATGTCCGTAATTCAGATCCTGGTACCTGGCACCTGAATCATAAATACTATCAACATATTGGTACTTATGCCTATCGAAGTAATACGCTAAAGAAAATTGTGCACCTGGGGGAAAGTATACTTGAGAAAGCAGAATCGCTTGAACAGTTACGCTGGTTAGAAAATGGATACCGGATTAAAACTGCAGTAACTAAGCATGAAAGCTATTGCATTGATACTCCTGAAGATCTTCAGAAAGCGGTAAAAAAAGGTCTTTAAATAGTAATTTGCTTTAAAGTAAAGCAATGATGATTTTCTTTTATCTCCTGCCATAAATTTTCCATGCTGCAGTTCATACAAAGTATGATACAATATGTATTACGATATATTTTATCAGCTTTTCCGAAACTTCGAAGATCTTGTCTGAAATTACTGTCTGACTATTTTAAAGGTTAATCTGCAGAAAGGCAAAATAATAAATTCCGTATGACCGGTATGTTGAATGAAATTCTAAATTTACTGAGCATGGGATTCAATTAAAATCTCTTTCCTACGATATCCCAATCAATAATATCCCAGAAAGCCTTTATGTAATCGGGTCTGCGATTCTGGTAGCCAAGATAATAGGCATGTTCCCAAACATCGCATGTAAGAACCGGAGTTAGACCTTTCCGCAATGGGTTTCCGGCATTGCTTTCCTGAAGTATTTCCAGTTTACCATTTTCATGTTTAACCATCCATACCCAGCCTGAACCGAATAACGTAGCGGCAGCTTTTGAAAACTGCTCTTTAAATTCACTGAATGAGCCAAAGCTGATTTTAATGGCGGTTGCCAGATAACTTTTAGGCTCACCCCCACCACCGGGTT
>CAYUAV010000298.1:0-5455 GCA_964442665.1 uncultured Bacteroidales bacterium | reverse complement strand
GGAAGCCCTGCAGTCAAATGTGCCGGTCATTATTTCGCGGCAATCGGGTGTATCTGAAATTCTTAAACATGCCATTAAAATCGATTTTTGGGACATTCATGCTATGGCCGATGCTATTTACGGAGTACTGAACTACCCCGGTCTTTCGAACTTTTTCAGAAAATATGGTAAACACGAAGTTGATAATTTAAAATGGGAGAATACGGCTGCTAAGGTGCGTGAAATATATTCCGCCGTATCCTGATTTTCCTTGTATAAATAACATAGCTGACAATGAAAACAATCTGCTTATATTTCCAGGTTCATCAACCAATGCGATTCCGTCGGTACCGGTTTTTTGACATTGGAAATGATTCATACTATTACGACGACTATTTGAATGAATCGATTATGCGGAAAGTTGCAGATAATTGTTATTTGCCTGTAAATCAAATACTCCTTTCGCTTATTAAAGAATATGGAGTGCGATTTAAAGTTACTTTTTCCATAACCGGAATAGCCCTCGATCAGTTTCAGCTTTATGCCCCCGAAGTATTAGAAAGTTTCCGTAAACTGGCAAAAACCGGATCGGTGGAATTTCTGTCGGAAACTTATTCTCATTCGCTTGTGTCATTTAAAGATGATAATGAGTTTAAAAAACAAATCGACTTGCACCGGGAGAAAATTGAAAATTTCTTTGGCGTAACTCCGACTGTATTTCGTAATACGGAATTGATCTATTCCGATGAAATCGGGGCCAAAGTTGCTGAAATGGGTTTTAAGGCCATGCTGACCGAAGGAGCTAAACATATTTTAGGTTGGAAAAGTCCGAATTATGTTTACTATAATACTATTAATCCAAAATTGAAAGTACTTCTGAAAAACTTTAAGCTCAGTGATGATATTGCTTTCCGTTTTTCAAATAAGAGTTGGAGCGAGTATCCGTTAACAGCATCGAAATATGTGAACTGGCTCAAACAAATCGATCAGAAAGAGGAAACCCTGAACCTTTTCATGGATTATGAGACTTTTGGTGAACATCAGCATGCCGATACTGGCATTCTTAAATTTTTAAAAGAATTTCCTACCCAGGTCTTTAAAAAAACAAATATGACCTTCAGTACCCCATCGGAAATAGCTGATACCTTACAACCTGTTGCCGCCGTGCGGGTTCCCTATGCAATCTCATGGGCCGATGAGGAGCGCGACCTTACTGCCTGGCTGGGTAACGATATGCAGGAAGATGCCTTTAACAGGCTATACTCCCTTACCGAAAAAATTAATAAATGTACAGATAAGAAAATCCTGACCGACTGGAAATATCTGCAGGCCAGCGATCACTTTTACTATATGTCGACCAAAATGCTCAGTGATGGTGAAGTACACTCGTATTTTAATCCGTACGATTCCCCGTACGATGCCTATATCAACTACATGAATATTCTCAGCGATTTTATCATTCGCCTGAATAGTGCTGTTCCAGAAAGCGATACCGAAAAAGAAATCGCTACTCTGGCTGCAATTATTTTTGAGAAAAACCTGCAGATCGAGAAATACGAAGATGAACTCAGACGATTAAAAAAGCCGGTTAAAAAAACCGCAGCAAAACGTAAAGCAAAACCTACGAATACAGCGAAATCTGATGCAAAAAGTACGACACCTTCAAACAAAACTCAAACTACAGCTAAGATTGTAACTAAAAAGAAACCGTCAAAACCAACTGAAATAAAATCTGCATTAAAAAAGACCCCAGTAAAAACCAGTAAAACATCCGGATCAACCAGTAAACCAAAAGCATCCAAACCGGCACAAACCAAAACATCAAAATCTAAATCAGTTAGTGATAAAAGTAAACCCGTAAAAAAATAATAGTCGAACCAAATTGTATTGTATTAATTTATCATAGGTATGGCCGAAAAAATATTAAGACCCGATTATCTTTTCGAGGCAAGCTGGGAGGTATGTAATCAAATTGGAGGTATGCATACCGTTATCTCCACAAAAGCCTATTCACTCGTAAAAGAATATGAAAACAACTATATTGCAATTGGTCCGGGTCTGGTGCATGATACGGGTGAAAATCCGGAATTTATTCCGGACAGGCAATTATATGCTGATTGGCAGCAGCATGCCGAAAGATCCGGATTACGACTGAAAGTCGGAAGGTGGAAAGTACATGGGAATCCTATTACAATTCTTGTCGACTTCTCCGACTTTTTCAGCGAAAAAGATGAAATATTCAGTAAACTCTGGCAAGATTATAAGCTCGATTCCCTTTCTGGCCAGTGGGATTATATAGAACCTGCTCTTTTTGGTTATGCGGTCGGAAAAGTCATTGAAAATTTCGTACTTTTTAATCTCTCGAAGAATGAACGAATTGTGGCACAGTTTCACGAGTGGATGTCAGCTTCCGGAATACTGTACCTTAAAAAGGCTATTCCTCAGGTAGCAACCGTTTTTACAACACATGCAACAATTTTAGGCCGGATACTTAGTGCAAATTTTCAGCCCCTTTACGAGCAACTTACCTCCTATAATCCGGAAGAAATTGCGAAAGAATTTCGGGTTATATCCAAACAATCTCTTGAGAAAATATCCTCTCATGAAGCCGATGTATTCACAACGGTAAGCGATATAACAGCTCAGGAATGTGCGCATTTTTTAGAAAAGGAACCGGATCTGATTCTGCCTAATGGTTTTGAAGCCAGTTTTATTCCCGATGAGAAAGAATTTTCAAAGAAACGATTAGAAGCCAGAACAAGGATGATCCGGGTCGCCTCCTCGTTGCTTAATCAGAAAATTCCTGACAATGCCTTTATTATAGCAACAAGCGGGCGGTACGAATTTAAAAACAGAGGAATTGATATTTTTATTGATGCCATAAGCGGCTTACGCAGTAAATCGTTTGACCGACCGGTAATCGCATTTCTTTTTTGTCCGGCAAATCACTACGGTGCACGAAAAGACCTTCAGGAAGCTGTTGAATCCGGAAAATATATCAACGAAGGATCCAAATTATTAACCCACTTTCTTCATGAGGCCGAAATGGACCCGATACTGCATCGAATACAGGAATTGAAATTCACAAATGATATCACTACAAATGTAAAACTGATATACGTCCCCTGTTACCTGAATGGAGTAGATGGGATATTTAATCTTACTTACTATGATCTGCTTATGGGTTGCAACCAGACGGTTTTTGCAGCTTACTATGAACCCTGGGGTTATACCCCTCTTGAAAGTATAGCGTTCGGGGTCCCGACGGTTACTACTTCTTACGCAGGCATTGGCCTATGGATTAAAGAAGAATGCAAACAGGCCTGCAAGGCAATAACAATTATCGATCGTAAAAATAGTAATGACGAACAGGTTATCCTTCAGATTAACGATTCAATACTCAACTTATATTCGTGCCCTGAAGAAGAACTGAAACGAATTGTTGATGAAGCTCTTCGCATATCGAGAACAGCACTTTGGAGCGGACTTATTACCAACTATTTTAAGGCTTTTTCACTCGCTTTACATCGGGTATCGTCGCGAGCCGATACATTTGTCGAAATCACTGAAAAGCCCGCTGAACAAGTCCATGAGCAAATTACTCCACTCACGAATCAACCTCAATGGAAAAGAATAATTGTTCGCTCCACGCTGCCAGAAGGACTGGAAAAACTAACCACAATCGCCGAAAATATCTGGTGGACCTGGGATGATGCTGCACAGGAATTATTTGAAGCCATTGACCCTTCCATCTGGAAAGCAAGTGATTTTAATCCGGCGATTTTATTTGAACAGGTTGCTTACAAACGGTTGAAAAGCCTGAGCAAGGATCACAAATACATTGCCAAACTGGAAGAGGTTTATAAACATTTTCTTGCTTACATGGAGGGGAAAAAAGAACTTAAATCTCCGAAAATTGCCTATTTCAGTATGGAATTTGGCTTTCACGATTGTCTTAAATTATACTCCGGAGGTTTGGGTATTTTAGCCGGCGACTACCTAAAGGAAGCGAGCGATGCAAAAATCAATATTGTAGGTATTGGTATACTCTACCGGTACGGTTATTTTACACAAATGCTCACTACTCTTGGAGAACAGCAGGCAGTATATGATTATCAGCATTTCTCGAAAATACCTGTTACCCCAGTCAAAAATGATGACGGAGAATTCCGTACCATACAGATCATGCTTCCCGGGCGTGTTCTGCATGCACGGATCTGGAAATTAAGCATCGGCCGCAATGAAATGTATCTGCTTGATACAGACTTCGATAAAAATATTCCGGAAGATCGTGTTGTATCGCACCAGCTGTATGGTGGTGACCGTGAAAACCGTTTAAAACAGGAACTGCTTATTGGTGTCGGGGGAATCCGGGCACTTGAAGAGCTTGGGATAAAACCTGATCTTTTCCATAGTAATGAGGGACACAGTGCCTTTAATGTTCTGGAACGGATCAGAATGTATATGCGTGATTTGCAGTTTACTTTTGCCGAAGCAAAGGAAATTGTAAGAGCTTCGACCCTGTTTACAACACATACACCGGTACCTGCCGGTCACGATCATTTTGATGAAGATCTGCTGCGAAAGTACCTGGGCCATTATCCAAGCCGCCTTCGGATCGGATGGGAGGAATTTATGGCACTGGGTCGTGCTAACCCGAACGACTGGAAGGAAAAATTTAATATGAGCTACCTTGCAGCCAATCTCGCTCAGGAAATCAATGGCGTTTCGATGCTGCACGGAGCAGTTACACGCGATATGTTTACCGACCTGTGGCCGGGCTTCCTCCCGGAAGAACTTCATATAGGTTACGTTACAAATGGTGTCCACTGGCCAACATGGACTTCGAAGGAATGGAAGGTGATTTATAACGAAATGTTTGAAGGAAACTTCGTTGATAACCAATCAAATCCTGATTTCTGGAAGCGAATTTATGACCTGCCTGATAAACGGATATGGGAGCTAAAGCAGCAACTCAGGACAAAGCTGATAAATGCGGTTAAGGAAAGGTTTAAAGAAAACTGGATAAAACGGCACGAGGATCCTAAACAAATTGTAGCAATTAATAACACATTATCCGATAAGGTTCTAACTGTTGTGTTCGCACGCCGCTTTGCGACATATAAAAGGGCGCACCTGCTTTTCAGTAATCCCGAGCGTCTGGCAAGACTGGTGAATAATCCGACTATGCCCGTTCAGTTCATTTTTGCAGGAAAAGCCCATCCTGCCGATAAAGCCGGACAGGAACTAATTAAGATGATTACAAACTATTCGAAACAGACAGAATTTCTGGGTAAGATACTCTTTCTGCAAAATTACAGTATTGGTCTTGCTAAATTACTTGTTTCAGGCGCCGATGTATGGATGAATACTCCAACACGGCCACTTGAAGCATCAGGGACCAGTGGTGAGAAAGCTGTAATGAACGGAACATTGCATTTCAGTGTGCTCGATGGCTGGTGGGTTGAAGGTTATC
>CAYUAV010000297.1:0-5456 GCA_964442665.1 uncultured Bacteroidales bacterium | reverse complement strand
AGCGGAGAAATACCGAAAGGTTCTGAAACTGAAGGCATTACATAAACGTCACTGAGAGCAAACATACGCTTAACATCTTCGCCTTTCAGAAATCCGGTAAAGTGAAAGCGGTCGCCAATTTTAAGCTGGGCAATGCGGTGAATAGAACGGAGTAATAATTCACCGCTTCCGGCCATAACGAACCTGACATTCTTCATTTTCTGCAATACCATATAGGCTGCTTCAATGAAATATTCAGGTCCTTTCTGTAATGTTACCCTTCCGAGAAATGTCACAATACGGTCGTTGGGCTTTTTAATATTTCCAAGATATTCCGGATTGTCAATGGGATCGACAGCATTATACACAGTAACCACTTTATCGGGATTTATGCCATAGTTGTAAATAATAGTATTCCGGGTTAAATTACTTACTGCAATTATTTTATCAGCTTCATCCATTCCGCGTTTTTCAATTTCGAAAACTCCGGGGTTGACACTTCCTCCGCTACGATCGAAATCAGTAGCATGGACATGGATTATCAGGGGTTTACCCGACATTTGTTTTGCAGCAATTCCGGCAGGGTAAGTAAGCCAGTCGTGTGCATGGATAACATCAAAATCAAAATCTCGTCCTATTTTGGAAGCAACAATAGCATAATTGGTAATCTCCTGGAAAAGGTTATAGCCATATCCCCCCGAAAACTCGAACTTACCTCCCAAACGGGTATAAATCATTTCATGGTTCCTCTTCCGGGATGATTCGCTTATTTTCTCGTATTCTTCCGGTGATGTATAGGGAATAAGATTTGATCCGACCTGGATATAATTTATTTTTTCAAGAAAATCCTGATAGTTGACAATTTTCTCTCCTAAATCTACTTCGTTGGCACCGAGAATACGTATTGTCTGCTGGTCTTCGTCGCCATAAGCTTTGGGCACAACGAAAAGGATCTCAATGTCTCCGAGTGCAGTCATACCCTTGGTAAGTCCGAAACAGGCCGTACCTAAACCTCCTGAGATGTGTGGAGGAAATTCCCAACCAAACATTAATACTTTCATAAAACGATGATACATTTAATTTTCAATACTCTCCATTTTTTCAATTTTATCGATCACGCTGAGAAGCGATGCTACGCTTGGTGCATAGGATATTGCACCTCGTGCAGTATAGGGCGGATCGCCATCATATAATTCTGAAATTGTGCCAATACCATGTTCACTGACAGTAGGTTCAAAATCACGAATAATAGATTTGATTGTTGACAATCCCGATTTTTTATACAACCGAAGATAACCTTCACTGAAATGTTCTATTAGCCATGGCCATACGCTACCCTGGTGAAAAGCCACATCGCGCTGGGCCTGGTTGCCTTCGTACTTTCCTTTATAGTCAGGATGGTTGGGAGCCAGGGTTCGTAATCCACGCGGGGTAAGCAAATCACGCTTTACGATTTCAAGAATGGATTTCTTCATTTCATCGGGTACCGGCGAATAGGGCACCGAAACAGCAATTACCTGGTTGGGCCGTAGTGTCCAGTCTTTATGGTCTCCTTCAATATAATCTGCCAGGTATTTGTATTTATCGTCCCAAAAAGATTCAATAAATGAATTCCCGATTTTTTGCGCCAGAGGTTTCCATTTTTTACTGAAGGATTGTTCGTCGGCTTTTTCAGCTAACTCAATACCGAACATTATTGCATTATACCATAAGGCATTTACTTCTACAGTACATCCTATTCGCGGAGTTACGGGTTTTCCGTCAACCACAGCATTCATCCACGTGAATGCCTTACCGTGTTCCCCGGCACATAGTAGGCCACTCTCAAGCATTTTATAGTTTTGAATATCACTGTCCCTGAAATTCTTCAGGATACTTTTAACCACCCGAAAATAATTATCCCGGATAAATGTGCACTCTTTTGTACGAATGCAATACTGTTGTAACGACCAGATAAACCAGAGCGAAGCATCAGCAAAATAATAGGAAAGATTATCGTCAGGTTCCATATCCGGGAAAAGTCCTTTATCAAGCCGGGCTACCATGGTATCCGTGACGGCTTTAAATGTTTTTTTGTCATTCTGTGAAAGAGTCAGACCCGGAAGACTGATAAATGTATTTCGGGCTGATGTGCCATACCAGTGAAAACCGGAAGTAATTTCTGTCTTTTTTTCCTTATGAATAATAAATTGCTGAGCACTGTTTATCAGACAGTTTTTAAAATTATTGCGGGGTATTCTCTTATTGAGTTCGGCTGTGTGCTTTCTTTTTAGGTTCAACGGGTTAGTTTCGACGGTACTTGCCGAAAAGATAATTGTTTCACCTTTACGGGTTGTCATTTCAAAATAACCCGGTACGAAAAGGTCTTCCTTGTAATCATAACCTCTTCGCTGCTCTTCAAGATATTCAATATTGTAATACCAATCGGGGGTCGGCGTAAATTCCACTTCTTTGGAGAACTGCATATTCAGGAACGGGTATCCGTCGTATAGTCTTATTTTAATACCATTTTTAATAAACCTGACACGGGTTTGAGCATGCATGTTAGCTTTGCTGAGCTGATGTACGTTACGGAAAGCGAGAAAAGGTGAAAATTTCAGAATTACCGGTTTATCTGCTTCAAGTACTGAGTAACTGATCAGTATTTGCTGTTCTTTTTCAACAAGAAGGCTTTCTCGTAGTATCCTCACTCCGCCAACCCGATAAAAAATCTGAAGAGCTTTTTCTGCCTGAAAGTCCTGAACATATTTATGACCTTTCGGATTATAGAGATCGCCCTGGTATTTGTGAATCCCAAGGTTAAATTCGCTTTTTCCCTGTACAATACTGCAATCCAGGGTCGAAAGAAGAACATGCCTGTCACCATCAAGATGTTCCATCGGACAAACAAGTAACCCATGATATTTCCTGGTATTGCATGCAATTATGGTTGTACTTGCATAGGATCCGGCACGATTGCTCCGGAGCATTTCCCGTCCCAGGGAGTATTCAAGATTAATGAGTTCTGATTTATCAAAATTTAGGTAATTCATCCCAATTTGAGTTTAGCCGGTTCACATAAAGTTCATATTAAGTTACCAAATATTAAAATGTATTCCAGTATTTTTATCTAAGTATTTTTATCCCGATTATAAATTATTCTTCTTAATTTGTAATTAATAGTAATATTTCTTTCAGTTATATTTATCAATTTACAAATAATTCTTAATTTTTGTTTTAAACTGAAATGACAATAACCATAAATATTGCGAATTGTAAAATTATTTATTTTTCTAGCATTATTTTATATTTAACAATAAAATAATCTTGCGTATTTACAACCTGCATGGGCTGTCACAATATCAAATCGTTAGTTTCAAAACATAAAATGTTTACAGTCAAGTGAAATACCCTGAAACGAAAATCCGTTATTAAAAACGGGATTAACTTAAGTATATAAATTTCAGCAATATTACACTGTCTGTGTAACATAAACATAATTTATATGAAATAGTTGATGGAACCTTTTAAAATAGTATGAAAAATTTGCAGTAGGAAAGAGGCAGATAAATAATTCGTGAAAATATTTACTTATTATTATTATGAGAGTTTTAGATTTGCAGAACAATATATGAACCTTTTGGTATGAAGAGATTATTTTTTTTATCGACACTTATTACGGGGACACTCTTAATCTTTATTACGTGCAGTGAGAATAAAAACTTCGTAGTTAAAGGTATCTTCAAAATAACCGATCCGACACCGGTGAGATTATTTCTTCTCACAGAACAAAATACACAGCTGATCGATTCCACCTTTTCCAATGACGGTGAGTTCAAACTTTCAGGTACCATTGATCACCCCGGAATATATCTCATGAAATTTTTTAATGATCAGTCGATTTATCTGATCATTCACCCGGGAGATAAAATTGTGGTAGAAATTGATAATACAGGCAATGAAATATCTTACTATGTCGAACATTCGCCCGACTCGAAGCGCATTAAAGAACTTACCGATAAACAAAATCTTCTCTTAAAGCAAATTGATGAACTAAGTAAAGAATGGGAAAACAATCGGGCGGATACAAACATACGGCATGCGATCGATTCGGCTTATCTCTCACTCATGATTCATCATAAGCAATATACCAGGAACTTTATTCATGAAAATCCTAAATCGTTAGCTAACATTCTAGCTCTATATCAAAATTTTGGCAGGAAAACTCAACCCTTATTCGATCGTTATGACGATTTGGATATTTTTAATTTTGTCGATTCAAATTTAGTTCTGTTCTACCCTGAATCGGAGCCTGTTAAAGCACTTGATCGTGAGGTAAATGAGACGAAGCAACAAATTAAAGAGAAAAGGTATATTGAAAAAGTTGTTGCCGAAGGCAGACCTTTTCCTCCTTTTAATTATCCCGATATTAAAGGAGATACCGTCAAGGTAGGATTAACATATTCCAAACCCGTATTATTATATTTCTGGACAACATGGAATCCTTATTCCGTCAGTCAATTACTGGCTCTGAATGAATTTTCAAAGAAACCTCAATCGAAAAACATTACAATTGTCACAGTTTCACTCGACACATCGGCAGAAAAACTTATCGGTTTTGTACAGGCGAAAAATATTACTCTTCCGGTTATTTGCGATTATTCCTATTGGGATTCGGATATTGTCGGTAAGTATGCGGTGAAGAGGATTCCCTCAACCATTATAAGAAACAAGCAGGGTTTGATCACCGGTATTGATGTCTTTAATGAAGAATTAATTAATCGCTTAACAGAATTATCCCAATGAAACATCATCTGCTATTATATATTCTACTGTTCTTATTTATTATTTCATGTTCGAGACGGGAAAGAGTTGTTATTAAAGGGAGAGTCGAATCCCCGGTACCCGGCGATAAAGTATATGTCGAAGAACTGAGATTAAACGACAACAAAGTTGTCGATTCAGCGAAAGTACGATCAAACGGGATGTTTAAAAACACATTGGATGTGAAGGTTCCCGGATTTTATCAGTTGGTGTTTAAGAGCGGACCATCCCTGTCGCTTATTTTGTTGCCGGGCGAAAAGATCAGCATTTCAGCCAGTATGAAAAATTTCTACGCGACAAAACAAATTGAAGGTTCTCCAAATTCAATAAGGCTGAATATTCTGCACGATAGTTTAAGATCGACTATCAGGGCATTGAATGAAATACGGGATACATTTAATATTATCGCTAACAACGGAGAAAATGTAAATTTTGATAAGGAACGGCTTACCCGTAGATTTCTTGAAATTGAGAATGATTACCATCGGTATTCGACCGCCTTTATTCTTGAAGATCTGACAGCGCTATCGAATATCGGGGCTTTGTACCAGGAGTATGCCCCTGACGAATATGTTTTTCATAGTCAGAGGGATATTCAGTTTTTTAAACTGGTTTCTGATTCTTTGATAAAATATTATCCTGATGTACGTTATGTTAAAACACTTCGAGATAAT
>CAYUAV010000296.1:0-5475 GCA_964442665.1 uncultured Bacteroidales bacterium | reverse complement strand
CTTCTTATGCCAGTAATTGAATTCGGCGATATTCCCCCAAAAACCTTCAGGATCAGCGACGCTCTCCTTATATTTCTGTAAATACTCTGCTAAACTTGTGATCTTATTTGTCATAACTCTATTATTTATTTTAATTAATAATTTAATGAATTTTCCACCTTTTTATCTCTGTCAGCTCAGAACATATAGTAAACCCCCAGCAGGAACCTGAAGTTAGCAATTTCTTTCGAATCAGTCACAACTCCTTTGTCATCAATATTCAGATTTCCTCCTTCGTCTCTGGTTGCATAAGCAGCAACCGTATATTCTATTTCAGGAGCTATCCTGAATTTCCCGTTTGTATAGATGGCACGGGGCGAAATCCGGTAAATATAATTTATATCATTGCCACGGCCAAAATATTTACCCGTAGAACTGATCGTTTCACGTGCTCCAAGATTTTTTGTATAACCGGCAAACAACCCAAATTGCCATTTTTCTCCGTCTGTTTGTAAATCAGTCCAAACAGCCAGTGTGCTGATGGGAACATAGGTAATATTTGTAAGTTTCTGATTTTCATAACCAACAGGAGGTGCAGGGGTGAAATCCTCATATGTGTATGCTTTTTCAGCATAACCACCAATTCCGGTCATGCTATACATCATTTGTCCGTAAACGCCATAAAATTTGCAGATTATTGGTTCAGTGGTAACTTTCAGGTAACCAAAAATACTTTTACCGGCTACCCGTTCATCAGTTTTTACTTTTATAATATGAGCCGGAACCAGGGTATCGGAAGTCTCAACATACATTCTGGGCATAAGCGATTTATAGTTGCCCCCCATGCCAATTAGCAGGTTATCCGATTTGAATTCTATTAACAAATTCATTTCGGGAAATTCATTATTAATAAGATATTTCGGACTAGCGCCATCAGGGCCGGTGCTGACAAAATCGACCTGTTCCAACAGTGTTCCGGCTATACTTAATTTCCCTATTTTCTTGGTAAACCGGATTTGTGGATTCCGGGTAAAGGGCTGAAATGGAGCCCCCGTATTGAACGAAACCGTTTCGGGAAATGAGGAAGTAATAAACATAGGGTGCCAGAATTGTCCAACCAGTAATTCTGCCTGATCCCAGGTCAACTTAACAAATGCATGCCGCAAACGGAAAACATTAATGTTAGGATTGACATTTCCAAAAAAGGCTCCTTCAATAAGTCCGGAGGTTTTAGCACCCAAAGCATCGGGACCGGATATTTTGCCGGTAAATCGCGTTTGAATGGAGAGAATGTTAAATTTTGGTGTCGCGTTTATATCATTACCATCATAATCCAGTAATTCATTCTGAGGGTACAATAAAAAGTGCCCTTCGCGGACATCAACAGTTTGTCTCGAATCATAGAAAATATCAGTTTTCACATAGCCGTGAAGCTCTATCCCAAATTTCGTTTCCTCCTGTGCTATGCCGAGTAAAGAAATTTGTACAAAAAATAACAATAAATACTTTTTCATTACAATTATAAAGACTTAGATAAATAAATAAAATTGTGCGAATGGGGATTTCTAAATACGAATTATTAGAAATTCAAAATTGCGAAACAAAGATATATTATAGGGTTGTAAAAACAAATTCTATTCCAGCTCTTTTTTATTATATATGAAGATAGGGGTGTTCATTGAAGTGAGTATAATCATAATTTAGAATAATATAATCAGTATGATTCGAGTATTTAGTGTTCTTTAATTTAGAGATACCTTTCCGATAAAATAGGAATAGTATTAAATTGCATATAAAATGAATCGTTTTTTGTGATTTTTATCACATTATAAAAAATGGCATGGATACATATAGATAATTACATATATTTGCAGAAAATTTGTATGAAATACGCTGAAATAAATATCAGGTACACCAAATTAGCAGAAGATAATTGTTGTTTATCCTGCGGGGGTGCGATTGAATACTCGAAAGCGATGCCCGGAGAAGTTTGTGTCGACCTGGGGAGTGGCCGGGGAACAGATGCCTTACGCTTATGCGACGAAGTTGGTGCAAATGGGTTTGTATATGGAATTGATATTTCAGAAGGAATGTTAAAAAAGGCATCGGCCACTGCTTCCAAACTGGGAATTAAAAATGTCAGGTTTTTAAAAGCAGAACTAGAAAACCTGCCCGTCCCTGCTAAAACTGCTGATTTTGCAATTTCTAACTGCACAATTAACCATGCAACGGATAAACAGAAAGTATGGTTTGAAATTGCCCGCATATTAAAGGACGGAGGACGCTTTGTTGTAAGTGATATTTATGCAACTACCCCGGTTCCTGAAAAATACAGGGATGATCCCAAAGCCGTTGCCGAATGCTGGGCAGGTGCAGTAACCCGCGACGAGTATATGAATCATCTCAGGATTGCAGGATTCAGGGAAGTTGAGGTAATTGAAGAGAGTAAACCCTATCCGAAAGGGAGAATTGAAGTTTGTAGTTTTACAATCAAAGGTAAAATCAGCAAATGTTGTTGTTGTTCATAAATAGAAGAGGATATGAAATCACTTGTTAAAAAGAAAAATCAGCAAAAAACACAGGCAGCGCAGTGTTGTGCCAAACAATCACGTATCGTGGCAGGTTGTCACGACTAGTAAGTATCACAGATATTATCAGTATTCTGGTCATAAAAGCCAGCCTTGTTTCTGGCTATTTAACATTTCATTTAAAGGATATTATTTCTTATCGAGAATGAAATTATCAAAGCATAATATAATTTCATCGATCGCCGGAAGCAAAGATTATTTTATCATCAACCTGCTTTCAGGAGAAGCTGATATTTTAACAACCCGGCAATACAATCAGCTGATTGGAGATACCTATCCTGATAAAGAAGAATTGATAAAGAAAGGCTACCTCATCGATCCCGGGCAGGAGGAAAAACTCTATCGGAAAAAATACCTCGAATTCCTTGACAGAAGAGATAGTGATGAAGTTCAGCTTTTTTTTGTTCCGGCCTATAGTTGTAATTTCAATTGTGCCTATTGTTATCAGGGTGAATACCTGAAAAAAACAAAAAAACCTGATCTTAAAATCATTAAATCATTTTTCGGCTACATTGACAGGCAATTTGCGGATCGTAAAAAATATCTGACCGTTTTCGGAGGAGAACCATTACTGGATTCAGCATGGCACAGAGATTTTATACGTGCTTTTATCAGAGAATCGAACGAACGTAAGCTTGATATTGCGATTGTAACGAACGGTTATCATCTTTCTTCCTATATCGATATAGTAAAGGAAGCCTCTGTCAGGGAAATACAGGTTACCCTCGACGGAACGGAAGAAATGCACAACAAACGCAGGCCGCTTAAGAGTGGTGGAGGTACTTTCCGACAAGTTGTTGAAGGTATAGATGCCTGTCTCGAAAATGATCTTCCGGTAAATTTACGAATGGTTCTCGACAAGCAGAATATTGATGAATTACCAAAGCTGGCCCGTTTTGCCGCAGAAAAGCTTTGGACAAAATCCCCGTTATTTAAAACACAGCTCGGTCGGAATTATGAACTACATAATTGCCAGGTTAATTCCGACCAATTATATAACAGAATTGATCTTTACCGGGATATTTATCAGTTAATAAAAAAGCACCCTGAAATTGCAGATTTCCATAAACCGGCTTTTTCAATCTCACGGTTTTTATTCGAAGAAGGTATATTGCCTGATCCGTTATTTGATTCTTGTCCGGGAACAAAAACCGAATGGGCTTTTGACTATTCCGGTAAAATTTATTCATGTACAGCAACTGTGGGCAAAGCAGGTGAGGAGCTGGGTACGTTTTATCCTGAAGTATTCCTTAATGAAGATCGAATTACCGAATGGGAATCGCGCGATATATTGGAAATACCGGAGTGCAGGGATTGTAGTTTGCAACTAGCCTGCGGAGGCGGGTGTGGTTCCGTGGCAAAGAATCAGACCGGCCGGTTACATGCGCCCGATTGTCGTCCTGTTAAGCAATTACTTGAGTTAGGTATGGCTGCGTATTTCAGGTAGCATAAAAAACTAATAAAAAATTGTATTATGAAAGAGATACAAACCAATGATTTTACGAAAGAGGTATTACAGGGAGGAAAGGTAGTCCTTGATTTTTACTCGACAGAATGTCCACCCTGTGATGCTCTGGCTCCTAAGTTTGAAGGAATGGCTGAATTATTCGGAAAAGAAGCCAAATTTCTTAAAATTTTTCGGCAGGGAAACCGTGACCTGGCTGAAAGACTTGGAGTGACTTCTTCTCCGACAGTTTTATTCTTTGAAGATAGTAAAGAAGTGGGTTTTAGGCTAAGTGGAGGTATAAAAAGGGCAGAACTTTTTGAAGGTATGAAAACATTGCTGGGAAAGGAAATGGTAACGAAAGTCAAGGCTGCAATAAAACCTGCAGTTACGTATTGCGATGTAGCTATCCTTGGCGGAGGACCCGGTGGTCTGACAGCAGGATTGTATCTTTGCCAGGCACGTATCAATACAGTTCTTATCGATACGGGATTACCAGGGGGTCAGGTTTCTACAACACATCAGGTATCTAACTATCCCGGATTTATTGATCCACAACCCGGATATTTGTTATCGCACAACATGAGCGAGCAAACAAAACGTTGTGGTACATCCTATAAAGTTGCTGTAGATGTAACACATGTCAACCTGCATAAAAAGGAAATTGTAATTGATGAGTACGAAACCATTAAGGCAAAAAAAATCATTATTGCTACGGGAACAGCTCCTAACTGGCTTAATATTCCAGGTGAAAAAGAATTTAAAGGCAGTGGTATTTCATATTGTGCCACATGCGATGCCAAGTATTTTGTCGATAAAGAAGTAGTGGTAATAGGGGGTGGTAATTCGGCGATCGAACAAGCTGATTTTATTTCAAAATTTGCCGGTAAGATAACCATCGTACACCAATTTGATAAGTTACAGGCTAATAAGCAAGCGCAGGAAAAAGCATTCGCCAATCCGAAAATCAAATTTTTATTTGAGTATGAACCGCGTGCTTTTATAAAATCGAATGGCAGGATGCATACCGAAGTTGAAGATCTGAAATCAGGGAACTGCAAAGAAATAATATCGGATGGAGTCTTTATTTTTGTAGGTATGAAACCGAATCTGGAAATGATTGAAGATAAAATTGAATTAGACCAATGGGGATATATCCTTACCGACGAGGATATGAAAACAAACATTGAGGGAGTATTCGCAGTTGGTGATGTAACCAGTAAGAAATACAGGCAAATAACCACTGCAATTGCCGATGGAACCATTGCAGCTATTGCAATAACCAAAGAACTGGATAACTAGACTGACCTAAAGTTTTCTGCAATTCTGAAAATACAGAAGGCTGCCTTCACATCGAAGCGCAGCCTTCATCGTATCTGGTTTAGTAGTAGCTAACTCGTTAATTATTACCTGTATTTAATAGACAACCTTAAAACTTATAACAGAATATTTAATTTTTCAATC
>CAYUAV010000295.1:0-5507 GCA_964442665.1 uncultured Bacteroidales bacterium | reverse complement strand
GTATGTCCGTACGATGCCATTACTATGGCTAACAACCTGGCATTTATCGATTCGGATAAATGCAAACTCTGTCGGAAATGCGTTCCGGAATGTCCTACTGATTCTATTCTGGAAATAGGGTTTCCTCCCAGAAGAGAAAAAGAAGAAGCAACAGCATCGGCAGAAGTTAGTGAAAAAGCTGACCAGGTAAGTGGACCCTTAAAACAGGATATCCAAAATAAGAAGGAGGAATAGAAGTGCTAAAGACTTTTGCAAAAGGTGGGGTTCATCCTGCGGAAAATAAACTTTCATCACTTCAGAAAATTGTCGATCTTCCATTACCGGCCAGTGTTGCTATTCCGTTGAATATGCATCTGGGTATGCCTGCAAAACCGGTTGTCGAAAAAGGCTCTGAAGTTAAAGTTGGACAGTTAATAGCAAAGGGAGAAGGTTTTGTTTCGGCAAATATTCATACCCCTTTTTCAGGTAAGATTTCTAAGATTGATAAAGCCCTCGATTCAAGCGGTTATAAACGCGACTCCATTTTTATTGACGTTGATGGGGATAACTGGATTCCCGAAATTGATCGATCAGCTGATATAAAGAGAGAGTTCAAAATTTCATCGGAAGAGATTATTGAAAAAATTAAGGATGCAGGTATTGTGGGCCTGGGAGGAGCTACTTTTCCGTCGCATGTAAAGCTTTCCGTTCCAAGAGGTAAGAAAGCCGAATATCTGATCATCAACGGTGTTGAATGTGAGCCTTATCTCACAGCCGATCATGCCTTAATGCTCGAAAAGAGTGATGAATTATTGATAGGTGTTTCGCTGCTGATGAGAGCTCTGAAGGTAGAGAAGACTATAATTGGTATTGAAAATAACAAAACCGATGCTGTTAAAAAATTGCAGGACATAGCTCAGAATTTTCAAAACGTTAGCGTACAGGCTTTAAAAGTCAAATACCCACAGGGTGGGGAGAAGCAGCTAATTAAAGCCCTGATAAACCGTGAAGTACCTTCGGGCGGACTGCCTGTTGATATTGGTGCAGTGGTTTTTAACGTGGGGACTGCTTTTGCTGTTTATGAAGCTGTTCAGAAAAATAAGCCTTTAATAGAACGTATTATAACCGTTACAGGAAAATCGCTGAAAAAACCTTCAAATTTTCGCGTTCGCATAGGTACACCTGTAAGTATACTTATCGATGCCGCCGGAGGTATGCCCGACGATACAGGAAAAGTTATTAATGGCGGACCTATGATGGGGAAAGCACTTTCCGACACAAGTGTACCTGTCGTGAAGGGAAGTTCAGGTATTCTTGTGCTTCCTGTTCAGGAATCGAAACGTAAACCCGTTGAACCCTGTATCAGGTGTTCGAAATGTGTATCGGTGTGTCCTCAGGGTCTTGAACCCTATTTGCTTATGGTGCTGAGCCAGAAATTACGATTCGAGCGTATGGAGGATGACCGTGTGATGGATTGTATCGAATGTGGTTCATGCAGTTATATATGTCCGTCGAGCCGGCCTTTACTCGATTATATACGTTTAGGCAAATCGGAAGTCGGAAAATTAATTCGATCAAGAAAGAAATAATGGATAAACTTATTACGGTCTCTCCCTCGCCGCATGTTCACAGCGGTCAGTCGGTTGAAAAATTGATGTATGGGGTTATTATTGCATTGGTACCTGCTTTCATAGTATCACTTTTCTTTTATGGTTACGGGGCAATTATTGTTACCTGTATATCGATTATTTCCTGTATTCTTTTCGAATATCTGATCCAGAAATACATACTGAATACGAGGGTACGTATAACAGATGGCTCGGCCATGGTCACAGGTTTACTGTTAGCCTTTAATCTGCCCTCAAATCTGCCATGGTGGATCATAATTATTGGTGCCCTGGTTTCAATTGGGATAGGCAAAATGACCTTTGGCGGTTTGGGAAATAATCCCTTCAATCCGGCATTGGTAGGGAGAGTATTCCTGTTGATTTCATTCCCGGTCCAGATGACAAGTTTTCCTGTACCTTCAGGTATTTCAACTCCTTATATAAGTCATGTGGAAGGATTTACAGGGCCGACACCTTTAGGCGTGCTTAAGGAAGGGTTGAAACAGGGCATTCCGGTTGCAGAGTTAATGAAGGATGTACCATCCCATCTCGATTTATTTGTGGGCAATCTGGGCGGATCGATGGGGGAAATTGCCGGAGCGGCCTTGATCCTGGGCATGTTGTATATGCTTATCAGGAAGATTATTACGTGGCACATTCCTATTAGTATAATAGCAACTGTATTCCTTTTTACAGGCATACTCTACCTAATTAATCCGGAAAAAAACGCTGATCCACTTTTTCATATCCTGACAGGCGGATTATTATTGGGGGCCATATTTATGGCTACTGATTATGTTACTTCTCCAATGACCACACGAGGAATGCTGATATATGGAATTGGTATCGGCATTATTACTGTTCTTATAAGAGTGTATGGAGCATATCCCGAAGGAGTATCTTTTGCTATCCTTATCATGAATGGATTTACTCCTTTGATCAACCGGTATATCAAACCCAAACGTTTTGGTGAGGAGGTGAATAATGGCTAAAAAAGAATCGACATTCACAAACATGCTGCTGACACTTTTTATTGTTACGCTGGCATCCTCTGCTGCATTGGGATTTGTCTATGAACTTACAAAGAAACCCATTTCGGTTGCCAAAAACGCAAAGAGAACTATGGCGATTGAAAGAGTAACTCCGGTATTTAATAACAATCCCGGAAAAGATGTATTTAAAGTACCTTCTGACGGCGATTCTGTTTATTTTTATGTGGCTATGAAGGGTAACGATACCGTAGGTTATGCTGCCGAAACTTTTTCAAATAAAGCATTCGGAGGGAAACTCATGCTAATGGTTGGTTTTTTACCCGACGGAACTATAAAGAATATAGCCGTTCTGGAACATAAGGAAACCCCGGGACTAGGTGACAAAATGTTGAAATCGAAAACCAATTGGAGTATGCAATTCAATGGTAAAAACCCCGCAAAATTTAAATTGAAAGTAAAAAAGGATGGTGGCGACGTTGACGCCATTACAGCCTCGACAATAACATCGAGAGCCTATTGTGATGCTGTACAACGCGCTTACAATGCTTTTGAGAAAGGAGGTAAGAAATGAATCAGTTACGAAATTTTTTAAAGGGATTTATCCAGGAAAATCCGGTATTTGTTCTATTTCTCGGACTCTGTCCTACACTGGGAACAACAGGATCTGCTCTGAATGGTTTAAGTATGGGACTTGCCACAACATTTGTCCTGGTTCTTTCAAATGTTTTTATTTCGGTTTTTGCCCGATTTATTCCCGATAAAGTGCGTATACCCGCTTATATAGTCATTATTGCAGCTTTCGTAACTGTGGTCGATTTATTAATGAGTGCTTATCTGAATACACCCGGACAACATGGTGAGCCCAGCTTGTATGATAATCTGGGGATTTTTATACCCCTGATCGTGGTTAACTGTATTGTGCTGGGTCGTGCTGAAGCATTTGCCTCAAAAAATAGTGTGTTATCCTCATTTCTCGACGGATTAGGAATCGGACTTGGTTTTGCCTTTGCGCTTACATTATTGGGTACTGTTCGTGAATTACTGGGGAATGGTTCCGTATTTGGTTTTAAATTTATAAAAGGAGATGGTATGCTTATCTTTATTATGGCACCCGGGGCTTTCCTGGCTTTGGGTTACCTGATAATGATCATGAATAAAATCAGACAACGAACTGCTAAAGTATGATTAGATCATGGAATATATAATTATTATTATATCGGCTGTTTTTGTTAACAACATTGTTCTGTCACAATTCCTGGGTATTTGTCCTTTCATAGGTGTATCCAATAAAGTTGATACAGCCTTGGGTATGGCGGGTGCCGTCATGTTTGTTATGGTTATCGCAACCATAGTAACCTATCTGGTACAACACTACATACTCGATCCACTGGGTATTGGCTTTATGCAAACAGTAACGTACATACTCGTTATTGCAGCCCTGGTGCAACTGGTTGAGATCATATTGAAAAAAGTTAGTCCCTCACTTTATCAGGCATTGGGAATTTTTTTACCTCTTATCACCACCAATTGCGCAATACTTGGTGTTGCTATTCTTACTTTTCAAAAAGAATTTAACCTGGCAGAAGGAGTTGTTTATGCTTTCGCTAATGCTATAGGTTTTGGATTGGCACTTGTTACTTTTTCGGGTATTCGTGAACAACTGGAATTGGCAGAAATCCCCAAGGGAATGCAGGGAGTACCTATTGCATTTATTATAGCGGGAATTTTAGCTATGGCATTTATGGGTTTTGCCAATATTGTGTAGCCGCTTCGGTTCATACCGATCGTAAAAATTAGTGGATGAATTGAAAATAAGTCCGGCCCGATTTACTGATGCGGATGAAATTCTAATAGTTCAGAAACTGGCTTTTCATTCAGAAGCTGAAATTCATCAGAATTATACAATTTCGCCGCTGGTGCAAACTATTAAATCAATTCAGAAAGAATTTTCCGAGTTCCGTTTCTATAAAGCAACAATTGGCAAGAATATCATTGCGTCGGTGAAAGTTCGAATGCTGGAGAACAGCATTCTACAGATCGGCCGACTCGTTGTTCATCCTGATTATCAAAACCGGGGAATTGGTAAAAAGCTTATACGGTTTGTTGAAGACACCTATAAAAATGTAACAGCTTTTGAATTGTTTACTGCTGAAAAAAGTATCCGGAATACCAGTTTCTATAAAAACCTGGGATATATAATAAAAGGTAAATATACTGAACCGGGTCGTTCGGATATCATCCTGTTGAAATTTGTTAAAAGCAATTCGACCAATGATAATTAAGGGTAGTTGCAGAACATTATTGATTTCCCATTTGTTGTAGTTTTGCTTGGTTATTAGTTACAACTTTTTATATTAAAATATGATCCGCACCCTTATCATTTATGGAACACGGAAAGGAACAACTGAAACAACCGCGCAGGTTCTTGCTGAGACTTTGATCTTAAAGCATAAGCATAATGTAGAGTTAACGAATATCAAAAAGATCAGGAAATATAAAAAAAGGCTTGATGAATTTCAGAATATTATCGTTGGCTCTTCAATCGTATATGGACGCTGGAAGCCGAGTGTATTGAACTTCCTTAGGAAAAACGATTTTCACAATCAGAATGTAGCTTTATTCGTTACGGCCGGAGCAACTATGAATAAGGAAAAAGAGTATGGTATGAGCCGCGAGGAGGTTAGAAATGAAGCAATCAAAAATTATATTGATATTTATCTACCTGAATTTTTATTCACTCCTATAACCAAAACTGCCTTTGGCGGAATGGTAATTCGGTCGGGTAAAAAGAAATTCAACAGTTGGAACCGGGAAGATATTGAGAGTTGGGCCATTCATCTGGGTAAAATTACTTCAAAAACAAGAGTTAAATGGCATCATAATATAATTCCGGTTAAAGAAGGCTACTAGGAAAAACATATGAAGTCTT
>CAYUAV010000294.1:0-5516 GCA_964442665.1 uncultured Bacteroidales bacterium | reverse complement strand
TCGGGGAGTAGCCCCTCTTAAAATTAAAACTTATAGTTTTAGTCGGTCAGTAGTGTTTTTATATACAGATTTAGCTAAATGGACAATTTCAAAGTATATATCCAAACACCTCTTCAACTCTAACTGAACAGGGTGAGATAATTGTTCCCTTTTCTCCTGCTACAATTTCTACCAGATCAGTTAATGCTCCGATAGCGGCCTTTTTTCTGGTTTTCTCGGCAAACCAGCAGGCCGATACTACCTTAGGTTCCATGGAACCGGAGGCAAAATTAAGATGCTTTAGATTGTTATAGGACACATTTCTGAGCGCCTTCGCATTTGGGGTTCCCCAGTCGGTATAAACTGCGTCGGAATCTGTAGCCATAATATAGAAATCAGCACTGAGTTCTTTTGCCAGCAATGCTCCGGCATAATCTTTATCAATAACCACATCCACTCCATATAATTTTCCTTCATCGTTATACATGGTAGGTATACCTCCTCCGCCTGTGCAAATTACAATTGTTCCTTTTTCCAGTAACCACTTTATCGGGCGAAGCTGAAAAATTCGCTGCGGAATAGGTGAGGGGACAACCCTGCGCCATTTATCGCCCTCTCTTTGCATAACCCAGTGTTTTTCCTTTATAAGTCTTTTTGCATCTTTTTCATCAAATTCAGGACCTATAGGTTTTGTGGGATTTTGAAATGCAGGATCGTCCTTACTGACTTCTACCATGGTCAGAATGCTGGCAAAAGGTTGTTCAAAGGGTAATATGTTACCCAATTCCTGCTCGATCATGTAACCTATCATACCTTCGGTTTGTGCTCCAAGCACATCCAGCGGAAAAGCATCATCACCACTGTAAACCGATGCCTGCAAAGCAAGCAATCCAACCTGAGGCCCGTTACCATGTGAAATAATTAATTCGTGCTCCCGGGTTAGTGGAGCCAGAGCTTCGGCAGCAATTCTTACATTTGCCCTCTGGTTTTTTGCTGTAAGCGGTTCTCCCTTTTTCAGCAGTGCATTTCCACCAAGAGCTACAACTATTCTCATTTTCTAGTATCCGACCAAATCCGGTAAATAATTTATCCTGCATGAAGTTACATTATTTGGTTGATTATAAATACGATAAAAATCAATTGTATCGGCATTTTCAAACTTATTCTCCGACTTTGTATTATGTTTTTAAAGCTTTGATCGGTTTACTTATTACAATTCATCCGTGATATACTTATAAAATTTATATTTTTGAGTATGAAGTTCCCGAATCAGCATAAAATCGGATTTGTTTCCGGTATTGTGTTATTTGCATTTATTCTTGTTTTTCCTTTTAACACCGGAATGGAAACTGCAACCCGTTATACTGCGGCTTGTGCAGTTCTGATGGCGGTTTGGTGGTTAAGTGAAGCTATTCCGTTAGCCGCTACAGCATTGCTGCCTTTAATTCTTTTTCCTGTATTAAAAATCGTAACTGCCGGTGAAGTAGCATTATCCTATGCCGACAGTAATATCCTGCTTTTCCTGGGTGGCTTTTTCATAGCATTCGGAATGCAACGTCAAAACCTGCATAAGCGAATAGCGCTGTCTATCATTAAAATATTAGGAACTTCTCCAAGAATGATTGTTTTAGGATTTATGATTGCTACCGCTTTTCTTTCAATGTGGATATCGAACACAGCTACTGCTATGATGATGTTGCCCATCGGCATCGCTGTAATTGAACATATAAAACCCTTTGTTGAACATAACCGGTCAGTAAATAAAACTGAATTAAAAAGAGATACGCTCGGGATATCATTAATGCTGGGGATTGCCTATTCAGCGAGCATAGGCGGAGTTGGTACGCTGGTGGGAACACCTCCCAATATAATTTTTGCCGGCATGGTAAAGAATATGTTCCCAGCTCTTCCGGAGATCGATTTTATGCGTTGGCTGACTGTTGGAATGCCTGTCGTGCTGTTATTTCTTCCCATAACATGGCTTTTTCTGGTCTTTGTGGGAGCTCCGGTTGCCCGAAGCCGCATTCGGGGAGGAAGGAAGCTGATTACAGATGAGCTTCGGGAACTCGGAAAAATGAAAACCGGTGAAATGCTTGTCCTGATTATCTTTTGTTTGACTGCACTGGGCTGGATTTTTCGCAGGGATATTTCTATCGGTAACTTTCAGATAAGGGGCTGGGCTACCTTGCTGGGAATCGGAAAGTGGGTGAACGATTCCACTGTTGCTCTGTTTGGTGCTCTTCTGCTATTTGTTATACCCGTTAACTTTAAAAAGAATGAATTTATTTTAAACTGGGAATGGGCTCAACGTATTCCATGGGGAATTTTAATCCTTTTTGGAGGAGGATTCGCCCTGGCCAAAGGTTTTACTTCTTCAGGACTTGATCAGTGGATAGGAACTGCCTTCAGCGGGATAGGTAATATTCCGCCTCTATTGCTGATTGCAGCTGTATGCATCTTACTTACTTTCCTCACTGAAATAACTTCAAATACAGCTACAATCACAATGATACTTCCTGTACTGGGTGCAATGACAATTAATCTGGGAATTAATCCGCTTATTCTGATGATTCCTGCCACCCTTTCAACTTCGTGTGCATTTATGATGCCCGTTGCCACACCGCCAAATGCTATTGTCTTTGGTAGCGGATACCTTAAAATTCAGGATATGGCCAGGATAGGAATTGTCCTAAATCTTATAGGAGTTATTGTAATTACCTCAATAATGTATTTGGTAGCCTTTCCCTTGCTAGGAATCATTTTATTATAATATTATTATAAGTTATACACAACTAATCCTAATAATAATCTTTTAATTTCAGAAGATATTAGCGAACTAGAAAGAGGCAGCTATTTATTAAAAATAGGTAATGGGAATACCTTATATGTTAATAAAGTTGTTAAATATTAAATCTTAGATTGATCATTCTATTTGTGTACCACCTTTTGTGAAAACTGAATTTCATCGTTGCTTATTCTTACCATATAAATACCCGGTAGCCAATTCGATGAAGGTATATTGACCTGATGATCCTTCAGAACTGAGTGGTATATCTCTCTGCCCTGTATATCAAAAATTTTAATATTTAGTTCACCTTCAAATGATTTGTTGATATTCAGATAGTCACTGAAAGGACTGGGATATAGCGTCAATTCTTTATTAAATCCATTAATCAGAGTGGTAGGTGGGGTACAATTTTCAACGATAACATATGTCGAATCGGAAACCGAGCATGCATTCACTGAAACTTCAACCGCATACCAGCCTTCGTCTGAAACTTCAATATTGCTTTCATGACTTCCATTCGACCAGGAATAGGCATACATTTCAGAATTACCTGCGTCTATAACCGCAGTCTCCCCATCACATATCCGTACCGTATCTTCTCCCAAGTCGACTTCAGGAACGATATTTTCATAGGCACCTATATCGGGATGAACCGGATCTCTTTGATTTCCATTATAATCCGTATGTATGAGCAAGGGAGTTCCGGCATTGTTTAATGGCAGCTCACAATTATAATAAAAATCTGAAGCCCCGAATAATGGATCTTCCGATAGGGAATTCATATCAAACCCGGTAGCAGTCTGCCATGCTCCAAGATGGGTATAATAGTCGGTATGATAGAAAGCTAGTGAATCGCCGGAAGTATATAAATTATTATAATTCATGCTGTCAATAATTGCAGGGTCTGCGTCTTCCACTGAAATTATCAGACCATCCGATAAGTTTACCAGGTTATTATTCAGTATGGAATTGAAGGAGCCGATTCCCGGAGAATCCGGAAAACGGATTACACTCGAATTATTAGCAGAAGAATCGCCAATAACTACCGTATTGAAATAAATTTTTTGCCGGTTACCATTTTGTATTGAAATTCCCTGATCGTATGTAGTGTTCGTATGACCAGTAAGACTGATAATATTATTGGACACTATAGCCAGGTTATCGGAACCGGAGTAGCCCAAATTAAGGCCTGTTCCGCTGGTAAGGTTTAAACGGTTGGCATTTACCCGATAGGTATAAACATTATTAAAATAAATTCCGGTATATGCTCCCAGGTTATTATCCGAAATAAACGTATTATTATCTATATAAACTGAATCGGCTTTGCTGGCATTGATCCCATACGCAGAATTATTATAAAACGTATTTTTCGAAATAGTAACATTATTTGTAAGATAGCCTGTAAATCCTAATGAAGCAAGGCCAATACCACCAAATTTCACGATGGAATTCGTAATAGAAATATAACGGCTGTAACGATCATTGATATATATTACAGTGCTGTTACTGGTTGGTTGCGAAAGAAACTGAGAGCTGTCAATCAGAATATTGGAACAACCGTTAGTCATGGTAATACAATTCCCATAGGTCGCATTGATAGCTGTAAACCATACATTCCGAAAGTCTGTAAAACGGGCACTGTCCATTGTAACAACGTAATTATCAGGTATTCCGGAAGCATCGTAAGCTATTATGCTATACGGTCTCGATAACGTGTCAGATGGTTCTATTGTAATGGTATTAACTTCACTGCTTCCTTCAATATAAGGAATGGTGAATTGCTCAGTAAACAGTGTATCGGCAAGTAATAATCGTACAGGACCCGAAATTCCATCGGTAACTAGTTGACTGGTAGCATCGGTAAGTGTGGCAAAATCGCAGGAGATATCGTTACATACAGTGTAGTCACCATTCATCTGAGCATGAAGAGAAGGGCTAAAGAACAGCACAAAAAGTAAGGGTATTGCGTTGGATTTCATAACTATTAATTTTTAATGTTTTACAAATATAAACACGGCAGATGAAAGAAAGTTTCGAGTCTCCAGAATTTCAGGCTATAAGTTCATCGGATTAAAAAATTTTCATTCTCAGAAACGAAGTCCCATTACCAGGATATCGTCTGTCTGATCCATATTGCCCTTCCAGGATTCTAATATATTATCGAGATGTGCTTCCTGTTCACGAAGCGGTTTTTTGTATATGGCCAGTAATTCATCCCTGAATTGTGAAAGCATGAACCGGTTATTGGTTTTTTGGCCTATCTGGTCAATGAAACCATCGGTCGTCAGGTATATCATATCGCCTTCCTGGTACTTTATGCTTTTTGACGTAAACGGCTTTGTCAGCCGGTGATATCCGATAGGTACACGATCACCCCGTATTTTCTCAAGTTCACCGTTTCGTATCATAAATAATGAATGGTAAGCAGCGGAAAACTGTATCTCTTTTTTATCCATATCAATAATGATCAGTGATATATCCATACCATCTAACGATTCGGATAATCGCTGACGCTGATGGAGAGCTTCCACAACCCGATCGCGCAGCAGGGTTAGAATCTCGTGCGATTCAAGTGGTCTTTCAATTGAGATGATTTCATTCAAAATTGCTATACCAAGCATACTCATAAAACCCCCGGGTACTCCGTGACCCGTACAATCTGACACAGCAACAACAGTTTTGTTATAATGAGTTGCCACCCAGTAAAAATCGCCTCCGACAGCTTCACGGGGTTTGTTTAAAATAAAAT
>CAYUAV010000293.1:264-5541 GCA_964442665.1 uncultured Bacteroidales bacterium | reverse complement strand
GAGCGCCACATTCCTATACAGGCGAGGATATAGTGGAATTATCCTGCCACGGATCACTTTATATCCAGCAAAAAATACTGGATACAATCATTAAAAACGGTGCGCGCCTGGCAAAGCCGGGCGAATTTACGATGCGTGCATTCTTAAATGGAAAAATGGACTTATCGCAGGCCGAAGGTGTTGCCGACCTTATTGCTTCTCAATCAGCAGCAACCCATCGTCTGGCTCTGAATCAGATGCGGGGAGGATTCTCAGCAGAAATTCGCTCGCTTCGCAGTGAACTATTGCAGTTTGTGAGCCTTATCGAACTGGAGCTGGATTTCAGTGAAGAAGATGTTGAATTTGCTGATCGTCAACAGCTTAAAATACTTACAAACCGAATTGAAGTCATAATTCAAAAACTGGTCGACTCCTTCGATTATGGCAATGCAATGAAACAGGGTATCCCCGTTGCCATAATAGGTCAGACCAATTCGGGCAAATCGACTTTACTCAATCGCCTGCTTCGCGAAGAAAAGGCTATTGTTTCGGAGGTTGCCGGTACTACCCGCGATTATATTGAGGATATATTCATCATCGACGGGATTAAATTCAGATTTATCGATACCGCTGGTTTACGTCATACAACGGATCAGATAGAGACTGAAGGCATACAACGGACATTGAATAAATACAGGCAGGCATCCATTGTTCTGATTATGGCCGATCTGACAGTAAAACCTAAAAAAGTCGATTCCGACCTTGCGTTTATCCGAAATGAAGAAGAAGACAATTCACATAAAACACTTATCCTGGTTCTAAATAAATCAGATCTTATTTCCAGAAAGCAAATTCAATTGTACCTCAGGGAGTACAGTCAAATATGGGGCAATACAATAAAGACACTGGTAATTTCCGCAAAACGTGGCGACGGCATAAATGAACTTGAAAAACTTCTAACCTCATCATCGTTAATCTCGTACTCTTCCAATCAGGAAGTTGTGGTTACCAATATACGTCATCTGGAAGCTTTGAAACCTTCGCTCGAAGCCATTAAAAGAGTTCACAACGGTTTAGAATCAAATGTTCCCACGGATCTGCTTGCACAGGATCTCAGGGAAATTCTGCATTACCTCGGCGAAATTACAGGTGAAATTACCACCGATGAAATACTGGGTAATATTTTTAAGAATTTCTGTATCGGAAAGTGAGTGAGACTCATCCCGATAAACGAAGTGAATTCGGAATCTTTTATACTCCTATAAATCCATTTTATGAAATATTACCAGTCGAACTCATCCCGATGAAGCATAGCGGAACCCAGGGATCGCTATTATTTCAGGAGTAAATCTGTCAATTCCAATTAATATCCTGAATTTATTTAGTTGGATTCCTTCCTATTTACCTGGAAAATCCACCGACAGACAAAGTGAAACCGAAATTCGTATGGGTAGGAATATTTACATCATTCCACATGCTCCTAAATCATGTGAATATTTTGGCCATAATATTTACCAGGCTTTTAAACATGAAAGAAAAAGAAATATACAGCTGATCAGATGAGAATGACTATCCATAATTTCCTGTGGTTTTATGATGTCATCATATGTAAACAATTCTTTCAAAACCACGGCATTATTATGTTCTTCGTCTTTAGCAGCATAAAGCAAGGTTATTGTCCCGAACTTAGTCTCCAGTTGTTTTAGTCTGTTCAAATCATTTTTCCTTTGCATTAACTCTTTTTTATAAAGTTGTTTAAATTGTTACCACTTATTAACGGCATCATGATTAAACCATTTGCGTAACTCATTGCCTGGTGCTATATCATTCATCCACTCATTCCACCCGGCCTGTTCCCTGGATATACCTCTTGGCCAAAGTCTGTCAACCAATACACTATAGTGTTCTCCGGCTTCTTCCGGATCATATACTCTTCTTAGGGTAATCACTTTTCTATCTATTTATGAATCAATATTATAAACAAAATGAAGGATTATTTGTTTACGAAGTAAAGTCTTTATTCTATGGAAGAACACATTGTCAGAATCCTCAACATTGAGCAAGTAACTCATGATGTAAAAACATTTCGGATTGAAAAACCGGATGGGTATTCATTTATTCCGGGTCAGGCCACGGAAGTTTCAATAAACACAACCGGGCTTAGAGATGAAAAAAGACCCTTCACTTTTACCTGCCTGAATTCTGATCCTTACCTGGAATTTACGATTAAAATCTATTCGCAGCATAAAGGGGTAACGAATGAACTCGGGAAACTCAAAAAAGGCGCGGAACTTATTATAAGGGATGTTTGGGGTGAAATCTCTTACATAGGGAAGGGAGTATTCATAGCGGGTGGTGCCGGTATTACTCCTTTTATTGCGATACTCAGGGATCTTCAGACAAAAAATGAAATTGCAGGAAATATATTGTTATTTGCCAATAAAAAAAGAGCTGACATTATTCGTGAAAATGAACTGAAAAAATTACTGGGTAAATCCTTTATCAATATTTTGTCGGAAGAACAAGCTGAAGGATATTCTCAGGGAATGATCGACGAGGCTTTCCTGAGATCCAAAATTTCCGACTTTGACAAAAAATTTTATGTATGCGGTCCCCCGCCTATGATGGACGCAGTGCTGGGACAATTGTCAAATCTGGACATTAGCGAAAATTCAATAATTAAAGAAGGAATGTGAAACGCAGTGAATTCTATTTAACGATACAATGGAAACGAAAGATCAGGCTGAGACTAATGAAATAGAGAATGCAAAGTTAGCATCGCACCCGTTTTTTTCTATCGTTATTACTACATACAACAGATCGCAACTTCTAAAAAGGGCTTTAAATTCCCTTATTTCCCAGATTGAAAAAGACTGGGAAGCAATTATTGTAGATGATGAAAGTACTGATGAAACGTATTCTCAAGTCTTACCCTATATAAATACCTGCGAAAAAATAAGGTATGTAAGAAAAGCCCATAGCGGAGAAGCAATATCGAAAAATACAGGAATATGGTTATCGGAGGGAAAATTTATTTCATTCCTCGATTCTGACGATGAGTACCATCCTATGCACCTGAAGCACAGGAAATCTGTTTTGCTGCAAAATCCCTCGGTTAAGTTTATATTCGGCGGAGTTGAAATTATAGGAAATCCGTTTGTACCGGACAGGTTTAACCACAGTGAAAAAATAAATTTAGAAAATTGCGTTATCGGAGGTTCCTTCTTTGTTGAAAGAAATTTATTTTTCTCGCTGAATGGTTTCAGGAAAATTTATCTCGGAACGGATGCCGATTTGTTTGAAAGGATAAAAAAAACTGGTATTCCAATGATGGAAACCAGTTTTCAGTCATACATATATCACCACGAAACACAGGATTCTATAACCAATCAATTATATTTAAAGATATAGTTCATCTTTACGATAAATTTTACTTAACTATCCTGGCTTCCTTCCAACATTTTGTGTCTATAGGTCTTCAGCCATGTATAGCTGACAGCATAAAGCATGGGAAGAATACCAGCCACGATAAATATAATATCAGCAGGTAATCTGAGCCATGCCAGGTTAGTAATATGCCTCTGATCGGAGAATTCAAGACTCCGGGCATGCCAGTAACCGTTTTGGATCACATCGATTAATTGCATCACACCACTCGGAAAGAGTTGCAATATAACCATACCGGCAAGACCAATGTTCAGTCCCCAGAAAGACAATTTTACCCATTTTTCTATCCTGGCCCAGCTTGTATCCGATTGAACCTGTCTGATGGCAAACACCAGAAATGACAGTCCGAGCATGCCAAAAACACCCATGAGGGCGGCATGACCATGATTAGGCGTCAGATTAGTCCCGGCTTCATAATAACTCACTACAGGCAGATTGATCAGGAATCCGAAAATTCCGGCCCCGATAAAATTCCAGACACCAACTGCAATAAGGAAATAAAAGGTCCATTTATGTGGAAAGGGTATCTTATTCTTGTTTTCGTCGGTTCCTGACCGCATAAGTTTAGCAAAATCAGCAGCTTCGAGGGTAAGGAGTATTAGAGGAACCACTTCCAGTGCTGAAAAAGTAGCCGATATGGCCATTGAAACATTGGTTTGACCAGTCCAGTACCAGTGATGTCCTGTTCCGAGTATTCCTGCGCCCAGGAACAAAACGGCATCGAGGTAGATGATCCTGGTGGCTGTCAGACGTGCAACGAGGCCCAGCTTGTAAAACATCACTGCTACCATCACAGTGGCAAATAATTCAAAAAATCCCTCAACCCAGAGGTGAATGATCCAGAAGCGCCATGTTTCAACAGTCGTGAAGTTAGTGCTGCCGGTAAAAAAGAAGGCAGGCAGATAAAAGAACGGAATTGCCAGTGCAGCAAGCAGAAAAAGGACAGAGATCTCTTTTTCACTTTTTTCCTGCTTGTCAGGTCTGACTACCCTGTATAGTATATATGCCCATAGTAAGAGACCAATGGCCAAAAGGACCTGCCATCCCCGTCCAATCTCCAGATATTCCCATCCCTGGTTACCAAACCAGAACCATATTTTTCCCAACAGGTCCTTTACACCAAGAAATTCACCCGTAAGACTCCCCACGACTAGAATAATCAGGGCAAGAAAAAGAAAATTGATGAGAAAGGATTGTGCTTTTGGTTCCCTTCGTGATAAAACGGAAGACAGAAAAATACCTCCTCCTATATATGCTGTGGCAATCCACAAAATAGCTGTCTGTAGGTGCCACGATCTCAAAATATTTGTTGGAAACCACTTTGACAAATCTATTCCGAAAAAGCTCCCCGGATCGGCAAAGTAATGAGCCATGGCTCCTCCGAACAGCGATTGAAGAAACAGCAGGATAACTACTACAACGAAAAACTTCAGCGAATTGAGCTGACTTCGGGTCGGACTACCGGTTAACATTTGAGGAGGAATAAGTTTTTCTTCACCTTGCCAGCCCAGATAATGGAAACGGCCAAAAGCAAAAAGGATCAACGCTGTTCCTGCCAACAGTGCGATCAGACTCAGAGCGCTCCATAATATGGCAGAAGTAGACGGACCATTACCTATAACCGGTTCGTAAGGAAAATTATTGGTATAGGAATAATTTTTTTCCGGCAAATGAGCGGTAGTGGCCCAGGCTGCCCATGCAAAAAATGCAGTAAGTTGACTTAGCTGACCAGGATTACTTATAAGATCTTTTGATAGCCCACGGTTTAACTCCGGCTTCGAAAAATAGTTACTCCAGTATTCCTGTTGATCCTTGAAAGACTGTACTTCCGGAGTAGTAAAAACAAGAATA
>CAYUAV010000293.1:0-254 GCA_964442665.1 uncultured Bacteroidales bacterium | reverse complement strand
AAGAATATCCGATGCTTTATTATACCTGTTCTGAGAGAGGAAATCAAAGGTAATCTTTTGAAGGGCAGCCTTCTCAGCTTCGTTCAGATCAGACCACGATTTATCGTAATAATTATGAGACAAGTATTTACGGGTTTCAAGAGCCAGATTATGCAGGTATTCTGCGGAAAAGTCGGGTCCCAGATAAGCGCCGTGACCCCAGATAGTGCCATTATTCATAAGGGCTTTCTTCAGAAAAAGTTCTTGTCCTGCTT
>CAYUAV010000292.1:0-5550 GCA_964442665.1 uncultured Bacteroidales bacterium | reverse complement strand
CTCGCATCGTGGCTTTTTCTCATTGCATTCGAATTCGGCACCTATGCTATCGACCTGATGCGGTTTAAAAACGGGGTAATCCTTTCCAATCCATTTTTCTTGTTCAATCCAACCCTATATCTATATACCTGCAGCCTAACCAGTAAGAAATTCTCATTACGCTGGATACAACTCCTCCATCTTATCCCCTACGTATTTTTTGAAGGAATGGCCTATTTACTGGGCGAAAAAATATCATTCGAAAATTTTCTCAATCCTGATGGAACCTTATGGTTCAGAGTTTCATTTCTTACTGCCACCTTTATTTCCTGGATCGTTTATTCGGTTATAAGCATTATAAAAGTACATCGTCACAGAATTAACCTGAAAAATGAATTCTCGACACTTGATAGTTACAAGCGCATCAGTTGGTTGCTGTTTATCCTGGTTGTTTATATTCTCTATTGGGCAGGAACTTTGACATTAGGTATATTAAATTATTTTAAAATTACAAACCAGATCATTCTGAATTTCAACTATTCAGTTTTACTGGGCCTGCTTTATATACTTGGTTTTTACGGTCTCAAACAGGAGCTTATATTTTCCGAAAGTCAGGACGATGAATCCAACACAAATGGCAAATATAAATACTCACGCTTGCAAGAGAAATACAAGCAAGAGGTACAAAAGAAAATCAGTACCTATTTTGAAAAGGAAAAACCTTATCTTGATAGTGATCTGACCATAGGTAAACTTGCGGAGAAACTCAATTTATCACGACACGTCGTAACCGAAGTGCTGAATGCAAGCTTTAAAAAGAATTTCTATCAATTTGTTAATGAATACCGTGTTGATGCAGTAAAGCGCATGCTGTCTGATCCAAAAAAAGATATCCTCTCAATAGAAGCCATTGGCTATGAATGTGGCTTTAACAGTAAATCGACCTTCTTTTCAGTATTTAAAAGTATTACCGGGAAAACTCCCGCTCAATTCAAAGAAATTTAACTTTTTTGATCATTGCCAAATTTCCTCAACTCCAAAACCTGTCATCCGAACCTAAGGTTAAGTAGTGACCGGTAAGAAGTAAGAATTCCATCTAGTGTAACGCATTATCCGGACAAGTTTATCTTGTCCGAAATGCGCGCTCAGGACAAAAATAAACCCGATTTGATTTATCCTTGTTTCAGGAGACTGAATTTAATATGCGGGAGACATGAGGAAAATACTGATGGCCGGTTTTTGTTTCATATTGTTTCAGATTCCGGTTCTGAGCCAGGGACTTTTTGAAAGTATCATATCAGGATCCAATGATGAAGATAGTACGCTGGTAAGCTGGAATGGATTTGCACGCGGATGGCTATTCGGCGGAAGTAAGAAATTTGATTTTTCCTCGGTATTCAGTGAGTTTGAACTTCAACCGACGCTTGATTATAAATCATCTTATGTATACGCTGATATACGTTTACGTGGAGGTTATCAATTTGGAGCCGATACAATTGCCGTTCAAATTAAAGAACTCTATGCCGGATATCACGGAAATAAACTTAAATTTTATTTGGGGAACCAGATTGTTCAATGGGGTCGCACTGATGGTTTCAATCCTACCAATAATATAACTCCGAACGATTATTTTTTTCTGTCGGCAGAGCCCGATGATCAGAAACTTTCAAATATATTGCTCCGTGCCGACTATTTTCTGACCCCGCAAATCGATTTTGAGTTAATCGGAATACCTGTTTACAAGCCATCCGTTTACCGGTACGATTTATTCACCATTAACGAACTTGCCGAATTTATTCCTGCCCGTTTGCCCGATCGTACTTTCAGGAACGGAGCCATAGCAGGGCGCCTGAATATTGAACTGACCCGGGCAGGTTTTTCATTCTCATATTTCAACGGATTCGATCCGTTTTATGGTTTCAGGATCGAAGAACTAGACCTTGATCAGCCATTTCCATCCATTCGGTATATACCCGATTTTTACAGGAAACAAACCTTCGGAGGAGATTTTTCCCTGTTTCTGGGATCGTGGATTCTTCGCGGTGAACTGGCATATAATGATACCAGGAAATATACTGAATATATGTACATACCCAATCCCGATGCAGCTTATGTTTTCGGCCTTGAACATAATCTTTTTGGGTTTACAACAATAGTGCAATATGTGGGTGAGTATACCATAAATTTTTCCAGACTTCAATCCCCTATGCTTTTCGATCCATCCGATCCGGAACAGCAAATTCAATACCTGCAGGACAGAGTTTATTACGAATCGTCGGTATTTAACCGTAAAATATTTAACCAGCAGGAACAATTCAATCATGTACTCTTTGTATCGATAAACCGATCCTTTGCACACGAATTACTCCAATTAGAACTATCGGGATATTACAATGTAACTTCCGAGGAATACCTGATACGCCCCTCTCTGAAATGGAGAATATCGGATGTGCTCGAATCGAAAATCGGGGGCAGTTATATGAAAGGTCCGAAAAACTCAATCTTTGAGCTTTCGGGGCCTGTTTTGAATGGCACTTTTATTGAACTGAAGGCAAGTTTTTAATACTATGAAAAGGAAATTATCAGCAATACAATATATTATTAACCATCGCTGGTGGTTCATTATGGTTCCGGTATTACTGTCGTTGATAATGTTATTACCTGTTAAAAATGCCCGAATTAATACCGATCTTAATTCCTATCTCCCCTCCGATATTCCTTCGAAAATCAACCAGGAAAAATTGCAGGAAATTTTTGGAAATGACGAACCGATAATCCTCTTTGTCCACACCAATGATATTCTGAATAAAAACACGCTCGAGCGTGTCCGCAGCCTGAGTAAGGCTTTTGACAGAATGAAGGAATTCGGGAGGGTAATATCACTTTTCAACCTGAAAGATATCAAGAGTGAATATGGATTCATGGTTGTGAATCCGGCTGTGAAACATATACCCAACAGTGAATCGGGTCGGGAAAAACTGCGGAAACAGATCCGAAACAACGACCTTGTTTACGGAACCGTTGTATCGCACGATTTCCGTTATACATTACTTATATTGTTTCCGAATCAAAGTATCGCAGATAAAAAACTATTTGATCTGATCAATGAACAATTAGTCAAATTACCCGGCAATGAGGAGATATTATTAAACGGGACCCCCTATATGCGATACGAGATCCAGCGCAAGGCAACACGCGATCTGGCCATACTTCTTCCGGTCGGTCTGATAGTAATGATATTGTTTCTGTACTTTTCCTTTCACGAAAAAAGAGGTGTCATACTGCCCCTTTCTGTGGTGGTTATGTCAATAATACTTTCTATGGGATTAATACCGCTTATTGGATGGGATTATAGTTTAATTGCCATATTGATTCCCATACTGATGATTGCCATTGCTAACAACTATGGAGTGCATATTGTATCGCGATACCAGGAACTGAATGCTCTCCATCCCGATTGGGATATGAAACAGATTGTTATCAATATCATGAACCATCTCACAAATCCTATTACGCTCACTGCACTTACAACCATAATAGGTGTTCTCGGTATGGTGGTACATATAATGCTTCCGGCTAAGCAAATGGGTATTGTATCGGCCATAGGTATTTTCTTCGCTCTTCTTCTCAGCTTAACATTCATACCGGCTGTACTTTCAGGTATGAAGAAAGGAAAAGTGCACAAGAGTTTTTCAGGAAAACATTTTTCTATAGTCGATAAAATCCTCCAGCGAATGGGTAACCTGGCTACTCAGAAACCTAAACAGGTTATTATACTTTTTATGGTGGTTCTGATCGTTTCAGGTCTTGGAATAATACGGTTGAAAGTGAGTATCAGCAATGAAAAAATACTACCGGCCAGGCATCCGTTGCGCGAGTCGAATAAAATTGCAGACAGGTATTTTGGAGGTACAAAAACAGTCACAATGCTTTTCGAAGGTGATATAAAAAGTCCGGAAATAATGAAAACTATGGATCGTGACGAACGCGAACTGATGCAATTGCCGGAAGTGGGAAATGTGACATCGCTTGCTAAAGTGATCCGGACCATCAGTCGTGCATTAAATAACCCGGGCGATACATTATATGATGTCATACCCGGCACACGAAATGCTATCGCCCAATATATCGAGCTTTATTCGATGAGTGGCGATCCGGAAGATTTTGAGCAACTTGTCAATTTCGATTATACCAAAGCTGCCATGACAATACAATTCAGGGCTAATGACCGGAAAACGTTTAATCGTGTACTGGCAAAAATCGATTCACTTCAGTCGGCTTCTCAATATATTACCATGGTAGGAGGTTATAGCCTTATGGAAAAGGAAATGTCCGAATCAATAGTTCATGGTCAGATCAACTCGCTGATTTTTGCCCTTCTGGCCATTGCATTTTTATTAATCATCATTTTCCGTTCCATAACAGCCGGGGTTCTGGGTAGTCTGCCTCTACTATTTGCGCTTATATGCAATTTTGGTCTGATGGGTTGGGCCGGATTCGAACTCGATATTGCCACTTCGCTGCTTTCATCAATTGCTATAGGAATTGGTGTCGATTATACCATTCATTTTTTCTGGAGACTGAAAACAGAACTTGAGGAGCAAATTCCTCTGGCCGATGCTATAAAAAAAACACTGAAAACCACTGGCCGGGGTATAACCATTAATGCATTTTCAGTAATCCTGGGATTTGCAGTTCTCTTTATTTCGGCACTCACGATCCTGAAAACCTTTGCTTTCCTGATCATTATTTCACTGCTGCTTTGTTTGCTCTGCGCGCTTATACTGGTACCGGCCCTCTGTATGGTATTTCAGCCGGTATTTATAAAACGAATGAATGGCAAAAACAATTAAAATAACATATAATGAAAACAAAAATAATTCTGTTACTAGTGCTATCTCAGTTTATGGCAGGATCAATCGTTGCACAATCGGCTCGCGAAATAGCCGAAAAGGCAGCAGACGCCATAACGATGGAATCGATGGAGATGAGTTCTGAATTGAAAATTTACGACAATAAAAACAATGAACGAATTCGTCAGCTAGCCACGGCTACAAAAAAGTTCTCCAATATCACAAAAACACTTATTAAATTTTTATCGCCCGCCGATGTAAAAGGCACATCACTGCTGATTTACGATTACAAGAATGAGCCTGATGCCATGTGGATCTACATGCCGGCTTTGCGTAAAACCCGCAGAATTGTAAGCAGTGAAAAAGGAAAGAGTTTTATGGGATCGGAATTTACAAATGCCGATATGAGCAAGCCAAGGATCGATGATTTTTCCTATAAGACACTCGGAACGGAAAATATAGACGGGAAAAATTGCTGGAAAATAGAAGCATCGTGCCTGAATGAGGATATTGAAGATGAAAATGGGTTTAGCCGTAAGGTGATGTATATTGAAAAAAACACATACCTGACCCAATGGATAGAATTCTATGATTTCGATAATGAACTATCTAAAGTGATGACCATAAGCGATTACAGGAAGCAGGTAAACGGAGGATATTTTGCCTTTCGGATGGAAATGCAAAATGTACAAACAGGCAGAAGGTCGATTCTCATCAT
>CAYUAV010000291.1:0-5580 GCA_964442665.1 uncultured Bacteroidales bacterium | reverse complement strand
TGCCAAGAAACTTTTTGAGCTGCTTCAGGAGCTTGCCCAGAATTTACATATTAAAAAAGTGAATGTTAAATGGTTTTATCAGAAAGGAGATGAAGATGGATTGGAAACAGGGCAAATACTTTCAGAATCGATAACCAGGCTCAATTTCAAATTTGTGGAATACGAAAATTCTGTCTGACCGAGGCATAATCCGTTTTCATTCTGTTCCAATCCGTCATACTATCTGATTTCCAAAAGCACTGAACAACAGGAGAAGGCGGTAAGTTTTTACGAATATTTGTTATTCGGAAATTTTTCTTTCAGCAGGTTATGGTATTTCATGGCATTCTTCTTATCTCCCAACTGCTCAAAACACCATATGATATTCATTAATGCCATTTCAGAATATGAAAACTCTGAAATACTGAAAAGTGTGAAAGCCCTGTACTGGTCGATCCATGAATTTCGCTGAAAATATTCGTAGCTTTTCCTGAAGGCAAGTATTGCTGCCTGCAGGTTCCCTTTCTTCAGGTAAAATATCCCTTTTCGATGCCATCTGGGAATAAGAACCTTCAGATAGATCGACAGTAGAAAATAAAGTGAAATGCCGATAATAAGGTAGTGTTCACTGCCGGTAAAAAATAGAATCACAATTAATATAAGCAGAATTGCGATCTGGGGTATAAAATAGAAATAGTTGGTATTCCAGATGACCGGTATTTTTGATGCCATATCGAGAAATATATTCGGTCTCAAATTTACCTATTTATTCTTGAAACGGAATTATTAGAGGGGATACGAAATAAAAATTCAAAGTTGAACTAACTACGGTTGCTAAGCATTCGTGGGGCAATCGGGCAGGATAGCGTATCGGGATAACCGAGTTTAACCTGGCAGCCGGCTTGGTACACCGCTGTTAGCAGTGATGGAAAAGAAAATTATTTCCAATACCCCGACAATTTAACTGAGGGGTAATTCATTTACTGTGATTTGAATATCGCGTTTGTATCAGTTCAATGGTAATAAAAACAGAACCATAATATTTCAGCTCTTTTTCAGTCCTTAAGTTATAACCGGTGAATTAATTGGTTGATCATATAAATAAGGATGCCCGTCATAATCATCGTATTACTTAATTATTTTGGGCATCCGTTCTCTCCTCTTAAGTTCAATTCAGTGCTATGAAGTTAACTTTTTATATCTTCCCGTTATTTCACAATCCTTTCAATTACTTTTCCTATTGATAATAGATTTGAATACAGTGGTCGGTTCAATAATTAGTTCTGTATGGTATTTTTCCCTTGCTTTATTGCCCTGTCTCCATGCTATATTATTCAGAACTCAATTTAATTTAAAAATTCCCTATGTGCTCTTCAGTTACAGGAAACAATAAAATGCGTTCATTGTAACTATTATTATTCAAAATTAGATCGGGCATAAAATATCAGCCAAATAAACTTCAGACTTTACATTAAATAAATAACTAAATTAATCTGTTTTTATTGCTGAACAGCTTTTCGGAAAATGATTTTCCACATGGAAATAAGTACGGTAAAAATGTTATATTATATTCAAATGGTTCAATTCTTCGAAATAAAACAATAGCTTCAGGTTTAAACGAATTTTTGCAGGTAATTTCCCTATTTTTGGAGATATGCATGACTGAATGAGCAGGCTAAACATTATACGGGCATCAGCCGGATCGGGTAAAACTAACCGTCTTGCCGACTTTTTTCTTGAGATCCTGTTAAAGGAAAATCTCGATTACTTTAAGAATATCCTTGGCGTTACTTTTACCAATAAGGCCATGGAAGAGATGAAGCGCAGGATAATAGAAAAGTTATACCGGTTTTCAGATTCAGGCAGGCAGGATTATCCTGAGGCAGTACTCCGGTATTTTAAAGGTGATAAAACCCGCATAAAAGAGAAATCACATGTTTTACTTAAAAATATTTTACATCAATATTCATGGTTCAGCATTGAAACCATCGACACCTTTTTTCAGCGGGTTATCCGTGCTTTTACACGTGAGCTGGGTATACCGGGTAACTATACGATTGAAATTGATACATTACCCGTATTGAAGTATGCCATCGATCAGCTTCTTGATGGTCTGGAAGATAAAATGGATCTGCTTAGCTGGCTGATGCAATTTTCAGAAAACAAGATCAGTGAAGGAAAATCGTGGGACATTAATAATGATCTGCTCGGTCTGGGTAATGAAATTTTCAGGGAAGAATTTGCAGCAGGTGCCGGAAAGCTCCAATTGGCATTGAGCGAGAAAGAAAAACTCTATGCCTTTCGCGACAGACTTTTCGGCATTACCAAATATGTTGAAAAACGGTGCAGTGAATGCGGAAAAGAAGCACTGGAACAGATCAGAGTAAATGGCCTGGAAGCCGCTGATTTTTTTCAAAAAAGAAATGGTGCGGTCAGCTTCTTTTCTCGCCTTGAACAGGGTATACTGAGAGATTCGAAGGGTGAACTGATTACACGGTCAGCGCTCATTAATAAACTGCTGGACGATGCCCGAAACTGGCCTTCATCCGATACGAAGCGAAAAACCGAAGTTTGCGAACTAGCCTCAAATATTTTACTGCCGTTGCTTTCGAAAATTACGGGATTCATAGAGAAGGAATATATAAACTACTTTACTGCGGGAGTTATTCTGAAGAATCTTTATACCGTAGGGATTCTGGTCGATATCGAAGAGAAGATCAGGCAATACAGGCTCGAGAAAAATGTTTTTATCCTGAGCGATGCGCCCAAATTACTTGATCGTATCATTAACCATAACGATACGCCGTTTATTTATGAGAAAATGGGGAATCGCTACAGCCATTTCCTTATTGATGAGTTTCAGGACACATCGAAATTACAGTGGAGTAATTTCAAACCTCTGATCAGCAATTCACTTTCACAGGCAAAGGATTGTTTAATTGTCGGCGATGTCAAGCAATCGATTTACCGGTGGAGAAACGGCGACTGGAATATCCTAGCCAGAAACATTAGCGATGAATATATACGGGAGATAATACAGTACGATTCACTCGATATCAACTGGCGCAGTGCTGAAAATATTGTAAACTTCAATAATATATTATTTCAACAGGCTCAAAAAAAAATAGCCGGCCAGCTTCAGCTTATTTTTGGCGAAAACCATGCTATTACAGATACACATCTCGAAGTGCTGAAGAGTATTTATTCCGGAATCTCTCAAACAGTGCCCGACCGGCATAAAAATAAAGGAAAGATTGTTCTTCGCTTTTTCTCGAAAAAAACTGCAAAAGAGCAACCGGATTATTTTGCCGGACCCCTTATCGATACTGTCAATTTGTTGCTTGAAAAGGATTATTCACCGGAAGATATTGCCTTACTGGTCAGGAATAAAAAGGAGGGAAAACTCCTCGCCGATTTAATAATAAAGGCAAATACGGAATCAAAATTCTTCAAACCTGTTGAAGTAATTTCGGATGAATCGTTGTTTCTTCTTGCCTCAAACGCTGTGAACATGATGATCGCAGCCATGCAATGCCTGAATTCACCGGACGAAAATTTATACTGGGCAAAGCTTACTGCTTTATATAAGGTTCACCAGGAATCTGATATCACAACTTCTGAAGTTACAGAAATGAAACTTGATGCAGGTTTTTTCGAAAAACAAAGGGCTCTGGAGGATTTGCCGTCAGGTTTTACGGATCATTCCAATGAACTTGCTTCATTGCCGCTATACGAACTTGCCGAACAGCTGACCGGAATTTTTCAGGCATACAAACATAAGGCTGACATTCCCTATATTCATGCTTTTCTGGATCTGATTTATGAATATTCGCAGGCCAATCCTCCGGATATTAAAGCATTTCTTGAATACTGGACCGATGAGGGTCAGATAAAATCGATACCTGCAACCGAATCAGGAAATGCCATCCGTATTCTTACTATTCATAAAGCCAAGGGGCTTGAATTTCCTGTCGTTCTGGTGCCCTTCTGTTCCTGGGGATTAAACCAGATGACTAATTCAGTTTTCTGGGTCAAAGCACCGGAAGCGCCTTTTGATTTCCTTCCGCTTGTTCCGTTAAATTTCAATAAAGGATTAAAGGATACCCGTTTTGCCGGAGAATATTTTAATGAGCTGTTCAAATCCTTTATCGATAATTTAAATCTGCTCTATGTAGCATTTACCCGGGCAAGTGATACACTCATTGCTTTTCCTGTTTTCAGTGATCCGGAGAAAAATATGCCGCAAATAAGCACCGTGGGCGATTTGGTATTTGAATGTATTGCCGGGAACGACGGACAGGAGTTTACTGAAAATTTTGATAGTTCACGAATGGTTTACGAAATAGGTTCGTTTAAAACCGGATCCGGTCAGTCAAAAAAAATCCCTGCCGGGAATCTGATCATTCAGTCATACTCGGGCCAGCCTGCAACAAGCCGGATGTATTTTAATGCCTATGGTTATGAATATTTTCGCGATATAACACAGATCAGGGACAGACGAATTCGGGGAAAGGTACTGCACGACCTCCTGGCAAAAATTGTGACCCTCGATGACCTGGAATCAACTCTCAGGGAATCTGTATTTGAAGGATTAATTTCAGAAGATGAGGGTCGGACCCTTAGTGCGCATATCAGGTCGGTAATGGACAATCCCACAGTCAGAACATGGTACGACGGGAAAGGAGAAATACTGACTGAGTGGGAAATTGTTTTACCCGGTGAAAATACTAAAAGGCCCGACCGGGTGGTTGTATGGCCAGGTGAGGTACATGTGATCGACTATAAATTCAGTATTGAACCGAGAGATAATTTATATAACAGGCAGGTAAAGGATTACATGAATATTATTTCCGAAGTGGAGCATAAACCTGTTCGGGGATTTTTATGGTATGTCGATAAAAACGAAGTTGTTGAAATAATGGAAAAATAGTGTTGGCATGTACAACTGGGGAAACGGAATAAGAATTAATATGGCAACCGGGCATTTAAAAAGGCGATTTGGCACACGTATGCAAAAACTGACCATCAATGCAGGTTTTACCTGTCCGAACCGTGACGGGACAAAAGGAACAGGCGGATGTCATTTTTGCAATAATGATGCATTCAATCCCGGTTACTGTTCACCCGATAAACCGGTCGAACAACAGATTGAAGAAGGTATAAGTTTTCATGAAAAAAGGTACCGTAAAGCCACAAGATACCTGGCTTATTTTCAGGCTTATTCCAATACTTATGCCTCACTCGAAATGTTAAAATCGTTGTTTAACCGTGCGCTGATCCGCAATGGTATGGCCGGAATAATCATTGGCACACGCCCCGATTGCATCGATGAGGCGAAACTCGAATACCTTGCACAACTGTCGGAGAAATATTATGTGGTTATTGAATACGGCATTGAAACTGTTAACAATAAGACCCTGGAAACCATTAACCGCGGGCACACTTTTGAAGATTCCGTCCGGGCACTGGAGTTGACGAAACGCTATAATGTAAGCAGCGGAGCGCATTTTATTTTTGGACTGCCGGGTGAAAGCCGGAAAGAAATGCTTGATTCGGCTGATATTATATCATCGTTACCTCTGCATTCCATTAAATTTCATC
>CAYUAV010000290.1:0-5589 GCA_964442665.1 uncultured Bacteroidales bacterium | reverse complement strand
AATGGCTTCGATCTTATGGGGAATGATTCAGATACTCCCGGTCCCGATCACAGGGATTGCCAGACGGCCTGGGATCCGGACGATCCTTCCGATCCGGCAGACCGAACCGAAGACAATGCCTGGACGAACCGTTCTGTATTTGGTATTATGACACTGGAGGATATATATGTTCCACCACCTCCGCCCCCCTGGAATAATGTTGATCTTGTTTCAGATAATCAGATTTCAGTTTACCCAAATCCTGCCGGGAATACCATCCATTTTGAAGCAGAAGGATTAAATACCGTAAAAATATATTCGTTGGCAGGAGTTAAACTTATGGATGTTGAAACCACCGGAGAAGTAAATATATCCGGTCTGAAAAGCGGAATGTACCTGGCAGAATGTGACAAAGGTTTTGTGAAGTTTATTAAGGAATAAGATTTATCAATTGACGTCTATAATCGGATGCATTATGAAAAGACTTCTACTCAATTTTTGCGTATGCGTTGTATTTCTGGCATTTGCTGCTTTTTCTTTTGCTGCCCCGCTTGTACAGCCGGTCCGGACCATCGAAATTCCTTTTACTGGTGGTTACGATGATGGTATTAACATTGACGGAACTACTGATACTGGATACTGTCCTGAACAGACGACAATAGCTTTCAATACAACAGGGAGCACAGGGGCTGATGCCGATTTTACCTTTTCATTCAGAGTAGCATTCAATCCGATGTATTTTTATATAATCGGAACCATTCTAGATGATTTTGACAACAGTGTCCCATATACCACAACACCCAATGCCAGGGAATATGATAATGTTGAAATCTATTTAAGTTTGGATACGACCAACAGCACGAATCCCACTAGTAGTGGGTATGGTGATGACAGTAATTGTATTCAGTTACGTATTAATCGTGGTATCGACTCCATCCAGACTCCCGGCCGTGCAACTACCGATATGTACATACATTACTGGGAAAATACAGCCACCGGCTGGATGTTCGAAACTGCCATACCCTGGAAATGTGTATTGGGTAGTGGTCAGTCAAAAGATGATATATGTGACTATTTGGATGCTAGACATGGATTTGATGTAATGGGTAGTGATTCGGATATACCGGGACCAGGCCATCTGGATTGCCAAACGGCTTGGGATATGGACGATCCGTCCGATCCGGAAGACCGGACGGAAGATGACGCCTGGACCAACCGGGCTGTTTTTGGAATTTTTACCTTTGGAGAGTTTGATGATTCTTGGTGGTGTGACCCTTGGTATCATCCTTATGAGATTGAAAATGTGTATACTCAGGGAAGGATTCCAATCTATCCAAATCCTGTCTGTAATACCATCCACTTTCAAGTGGAAGGATTACATACCATAAAAATATACTCTTTGGCAGGAGTTAAACTCATAGAAGTTGAAACCACCGGCGAAGTGGATATATCCGGCCTGAAAAGCGGAATGTACCTGTCGGAATGTGATAAGGGCTTTGTGAAGTTTATTAAGGAATAGCTGTTTCATGCCATATTTTTCAACTCTCTCCGGATTTTACTGATATACCACTTCTTTTATATCGGGTTTAATAATTATTTGTAATTTTTCCAGCAAAGCATAATTGATATTTACTTATTCAGCAATAATTTCTAAATTGCCCTATGCGCTAAATTGAAAACATGCATCAGTTAATTCCAAAATAAGAAAATTTTTAATCTGAATAGTGGCGAACTAATATTATTATAATAGAAACATGCACCGGATTCTATTTTTTTTGCTCATAATGATGACATGGACATTAAGATTTATTCATGCTCAGCGAATAGCAACTAACTTAAACAACGATGGGTGCATTGAACTTTTTTATGTTAATCATAATAATGAACTTTGTTACAGAAAGCAGCTTGAACCGGGTGAAAACTGGACAAATGAAGAAATTTATGCTTCTTCTGTAACACATATATACCTTGCGAAAAGTATTGATGGTCTGTTAGAGTTATTCTACATTGATAATAGTAACGATTTGTATCATGCCAAGCAAACTTCAACTGATGACGACTGGCCGCCGGGAAACCTTTTCAGGGAAAATGTGAATTCCATTTACCTGATGGCAAATAATGAAGGCTATCAGCAACTTTTCTGTTTACTCGAAGATCATTCTGTCACATACCGGAAACAGATTACTTCGGGAGGAAGTTGGTCAGTTGAGGAAGATTTTATTCCCTATGCTGAAGTGCTGGCAGCAGGATGCAATGCCGATGGACGGCTTGAGGTATTCTATACCATTGAAGATAATGTGTTTATGCATAAGTGGCAATTAGCGCCCGGTGGTGAATGGGAAGATGCGGCAGTATTCTCCGATCCTGCAGAAGTAATTACTGTATCCAGAAATGCCGATGGTCGTTTAGAAGTCTTTTTTATCGATATTTATAATCACCTGCATAATAAATGGCAGACAGCTCCCAGTAACGGATGGGCCGATGATGCCGTGTTTGCCAATGAGGCTTATCTGGTGCAAGCCGGGTATAATAATGATGGCCGAATCGAGATTATATTTACAAGTAATGATAATATTCTGTATCATAATTGGCAGACGGCTCCCAGCAATGGATGGGCAATTTCTGAACAATTTGGGTGGTATGCTACTGATGTAGCCATAACAAACAACCAGGATCAGCGGATCGAAGTAATTTATCTGGGTATCGACGGGTTGCTCTATCACCGGTATCAGCTTGAACCTGGTATGTTTTGGTCGAGTGAGTATCCATTTCTTGCCTCAGAAGATATACCTTTTACCTTCGAAGAATATAACGGGCAACCTAATTTTATTTACGATCCCGACTGGCATATAAACGATCATTGTTTTATTCAGTCTGACCAGGGCGTTTGGCATATGTATGGAATCATATACCCCAATCCGGGTTCCGGTGATATGAGTTATGTAAACTATTTCGGGCACGCCTCAGCAAATAGTCTGATGCAAATACCATGGACGGAGGAATCGCCTCCGTTTTATGAGTCGCTATCGGAGGGCGATGTACTTTGGGCACCGCACATTGTTAATCATGATGGTACTTATTATATGTTTTACTGTGACGGAGGTGAAGCGAATAGTTTCAAGATATGCCTGAGAACTTCAGAAGACCTGGTGAGCTGGTCGGAAAGGCAGATTTTATTCCAGGATGGATACCAGGCTCGCGACCCCATGGTAATATTTATAGAAGAAATAGGGGAGTGGGTTATGTACTATTGTGCAACTGAAACGCCTGATGGAGGAAATTTTGTAGCACTCTGTAAAACCAGCCAGGATTTAATTAACTGGAGCGGAAGACAGGTAGTTTACCGCGATTTACATTCAGGTACAGGCTACGGACCGACAGAATCGCCTTTCGTGGTGAAAAGAGGCGATTATTACTATTTATTTATTGGTCCCAGACCCTATGATCATCCAACGGAAACAATGCAAAACTGGGAGCATCCCGGATATTGCGGCACAGATGTTTTTCGGTCGCAAAATTGGAATCATTGGACAAATGCCGATTTTGTCGGTTGGGTTGATGCTCATGCGCCGGAAATCATTCAGGATGATGAGGGCCAATGGTATATCAGTCATTGCGGAATTCTGCAGGGAGGACTTTTTATTAGGCGAATGACCTGGCAGGACGGCATCAATTTCGATGATATACATACTGATAAGCCAGGAACTTCATGTCTGCTTGAAAAAGTTATTCCCAATCCATTTAGTGAGAGTGCTACTATTCATTATTCAGTGAACAGAGAATACCCTGTTAAAATTGATGTTTTAGATTTGATGGGACGACAGGTTAAAAACCTGATTGATAAAAAACAACTACCTGGTAGTTATTCACTGTCATGGGACGGAACAAATAATAATGGAGTCCGGGTTGCACAAGGTATTTATCTGTGCCGGCTGATTACTAATGATCGAAAAGAAATTATGAAGATAGTTTTTGTGAATAATTAAGACTTTAACGGAACTGAAGGTCATTTTTTCTTATAAGAAGAAAGGCGACTTACTCCAGTCGCCTTTCCAATTTTACTAACGCAATTGTCTAACCCATAATCACTCTTACTTGATTATGCTCGTTTAATATACTCACAGGGATACGATTCCCCTTAATGACCTGTCCGTTTATTTCCAGAATTTTAACACCTTTCTGTTTTCCTTCAGGATTTTCAACCCTTACATGTATTTTTTTCCCCCGGAATATACGCTCTGCGGTAAACTCTTTCCATGATGAAGGAATACAGGGATCAATTACCAGTGCATCATAATCGGGACGAATGCCCAGAATATATTGCGCGGCAGCATAATATGCCCAGGTAGCTGTACCGCTCAGCCACGGATTACGCGATGAACCAAAACGCATATTATACCGGCTGTTGGTTGTCTGAGCATATACATAGGGTTCTGTTTCCCTGATACCGGCCCTTGAATTATAGGCCGACGGCAGGTACGACCGGTAATATTCATAAGCCTTATTTCCATGGCCAAGCAAGGTTTGAGCCATAACGATCCAACCCTGCGTATGACAAAATATGGCCGCATTTTCTTTCATCCCTTTATTGAACAGCGGGGCTTTTATAACTGAATGGTCTGTTTTTTCATAAGGGGGATCCAGCAGGGCCACACCGTATTCTGTAGCCAGGTATTTATCAACCTGTTCCAGGATGCCTTCTGCCCGTTTTCCTGTTGCATGTTCGCTCAGGATAGCCCAGCTTTGCGGGTTGAGGTAAATGCTTCCTTCATCATTCTCTTTTGAACCGAATTTCAGCCCGTCATCACGGTATGCGCGCAGGTACCATTCGCCGTCCCAGGCATGATCTTCGATATTTTTATCAAGAATATCAAGCTGACGTGCAGCCCATTTGTTCTCATCAGTATTGTTCAGTAATTCGCATATTTCGATATAAATTTTTAATGCATAACGAAGCTGAAGGGCAACAAAAACGGTTTCACCTTTTTGTCCCAGTTGCAGGCAATCATTCCAGTCGGCAGCCAGGCCACACGGTAATCCATGTTTGCCGGACCGTTCCAGGCTGAATTCAATAGCCCTGCGCAGATGTTTCAGAACGGTATCATCACCGCTGTCTGCATAAGGCAATATTTTATGATAAAACCCAACATTACCAGTCTCTTTTACATAGGCCGGAACCGTATTAAACAGCCACATGCAATCGTCGGAACGGTATTCGGTTTCTGCGGGTGCTTTTTCTTTACCGGGTTCATGGGCAAAGGGTTTTACCACAGGCATGGCGCCACCTGTCGATGCTTGTCCGGTGACCATCAATTCAAGCCGTTTCCCGGCTTCTTCAGGAATATTATGCAATATTCCGATCATATCCTGCACAGTATCGCGGTAACCCAGACCGTCCCGTTCGCCGCTGTAAATCAGGCTGGCAGCTCTCGACCAGGCATAGGTGATCAGGTTATTGAACGGATTCCACATATTGATCATACTGTTAAAGTCAGGATCGGGAGTTTGGGCAGTCAGCCCTTCAATCCTGGAATGCCAGTAAGTTTTAAGTTCTTCCAGGGCTTTTTCAGCGGCGCCTGTTTTGGCAAATTCAGCGATGGCTCGTCTTCC
>CAYUAV010000289.1:0-5589 GCA_964442665.1 uncultured Bacteroidales bacterium | reverse complement strand
TCAGCCAACGTGGCTAAATTACAGAAAAAGCATTCAGGAGAAATTATACTATCGGCCGGTGCCAAAGCCGATGACCAGGTATCCGGGAAGACCTACCTGGTTTCAACACTTGTTTGCGATTATAACTATGCTTTCAGCATGAAATATGCCTGCGGGGCAGGTGCTGATGTATTTTACGATCAGACTCTCGGGCCCAATATGGTTAATGCACAGGGGGGCACGTATTCAACTGCCGATTTATACCAGTTTGGAGTACATGGAGTCCTTTCGGCCAGATATTCGCGATTACAGGTATTCGGAAACCTGGGCGTTTATCTGCATGCGAATTATGTTAAATATTCACATATTTATACTCGGGTAGGATTTCGCTATGAATTGAGTCGTCATTTTTTAGTAAACCTATCACTTAAAGCTCATTATGCAATTGCCGATTATGTCGAATGGGGTATAGCCTATCGGTTATGAAATGAACGTGAATTATATGAATAAAAGCAACAGGTATATAGCAATTGTTTTATTTATTACAGGAAGCATCTTTTACATACAGGGCTGTGAAACCGACCGGTGTTTTCACGGAACGGGAACAAACACCAAGATGAGGATAACAACAGGATATTTCGACACATTAAATGTTATGGGTCTGTTTCATATAATTCTTGTTCAGGATAGTATAAACTATGTTGAATTTGAAGGCGGTGAGAAAGTGCTGGAATATGTTAATGCAACTAATTCCGATTCCACTTTATTTCTTGAAAATTCGAACAGTTGTTTCTTTTTCAGGGATTATGAAAAAATCAAAGCATTTGTACATTTCCAAACTCTGAGTAAGCTCAATATCTATGAAGTGTGCGAGTTAGAAAGTTATGATTCGCTTACTGCATTAAGATCAGTGACCATGCAGGCTGATATGGCCGAAATCAGCTTACTGTTAAACGTCGAAAATTTTAGCTTTTATAATAACAGGACAACAGGGGGAAAATTTACTTTTACCGGTAAAGTCGATCGTTGCCGGATAAGTGCATATTATACGGCAAAATATATTACCCGGGATCTATTTGTGCGCGATTTCTACGTAAATAATTCATCGCTTTCCGATATGTATGTAAATGCAACCGAAAGATTACAGGTTAAAATACTTCATAAAGGGAATATTTACTATTCCGATTCGCCAGAGATCGTTATCGATTCCCTTTCGGGTACGGGACAATTGATTCCCTGGAATAACGATTAGTAAATATTGTATACTTTTTATTTGATGTTTTTATCTGCCAAAATTTTATTTGATCACTGTAATATTACAAAAGCGATGGCGAGAGCAGAATAAATATTATACTTAAACATTGAATCCGCCTAACCTTTCTGAAGAAAGGCAAAATCTGAATCCTTAAATGAATTTTACTCCGGCTTGAAACGGTGCAGGTCCATTTCACGGTAATCAACAACTTTAATATCGTGGAAGTAAAAGTGAACGATATCGAGCCAGTTGTAACCTACACGTGCCATTTCCATAGCTCCCTCCTGGCACATACCCACACCATGTCCGTATCCTCTTCCGTTAAAAACAAGCGAGTCCCCTTTGTCGATAATTGAAAAAAAAGCTGATTTAAGTCCGAAATATTCGCGAACTGTCCTCAGATTAAGCTCAATACCGTGAATCAGAATTAATTTGGTTCGGGTAGGGCAATTAAAGGAAAAATTATAGCGCTGATAATCGATGTTGTTTTTTGTGTAGCCGGTTATAAATGTATCCCAAGCCTCACGTGAAACGGAATAGTTCCAGGTTGCATGGGGTGAATTGAGACAAAACGGATCGCGCACTGAAACCATATAGGGGAGATCCTTCTGCCATACCATTCCCGCCGAACTGGTCATTCCTCCGCAGTTGCTGTGGAAAGGCGACATGATAAGGATATCCGACTGATCGCAAAGCACTTTACCTGTTGTAGTCCGGGTTGCTTCTATTATTTCAGGATGCTGAGAGCAACGGCTATTATATGCCTGGCAATGAACATCATCGCAAAGGTCAAAACCTTCTTCGGCATGTTTATAGAGGTTTTTTATCGTGAAAGTCCTGATCAGAACCGCCTGTGCTTTATAATATTCGGTGGGAGCATTGTTACCGCCTTCTGCTTCAATAACGGCAGCAATATATTTTTCCATGTCGAGTCTGTTAATGATTCGCATTTTGTTATTTTCACAAAAAACAATCAGGTTGTCATCGTATTCATTGCCTGCAAGCAAAGGATTTACAGGTTTAACATCAAGAATTCCTTCATTATCCGTATTTAATATCTCAACAGTTTGAAAATTCCCGATAAAATTACGCCTGTCCCTTACTTCCAGTGTGTTGCCAAACCGGCTTATATAAAAGATGGTTCCTTTTTTATACTCCCCGAGGGTCTCACTTCCGCGCTTCAGTATATATTTACCCTGCTTTATACTCACAGTAAATGAATTTATCTCCCTTGAATTAAATATTGATACTTTAATACTTTGAGCTGTTAATAACAGGGGAATAAAAAAGAATAGTAAAATGAATTTAATCCGCATCTTTATTGTGTTAAATAATCATACATACTTTTACTCACTCTTGCAGAAGTTCCCGGTTCTCCTATCCTTTCAGCCAGTATTTGAAAATTATCAAGCATTTCCTGCCGGTATGCTGTATCGGTAAGCAACCTGTTAAGTTCCCTGCGAATATTACGGACTAATCTGAACTGTAAGAATTCTTTCACAATTTCCCTGTCCATAATTATATTAACCAATGAAAAGAACCTGATATGAACAAAAGGTCTCCCAATAATATAACTTGCAGTTGCAACTTTATACAGTACCACTTCGGGTACCCTGAAAAGAGCTGTTTCCAGTGTTGCCGTACCTGATACCACAACAGCCGCGTAGGAATTACTGAGAAGATCGTATGTTTTGTTATACACTATTTTAACAGGTTTGTTACGTATGAATTCATTATAATAAGCAGGAGATATCGATGAAGCTCCTGCCATTACAAACTCATAATTGGCAATACCTTCAATGGCGCTAAGCATGACAGGCAGACAATTTTTGATCTCCGTTTTACGACTCCCGGCCAATAAAGCCACTATGGGTTTATTTGTCAGATTATTTTCTTTCAGAAATTTTTCCTTCTCGGAGGGGAAAAATGCTGAAATAGCATCCGATAATGGGTTACCTTGAAATTCTGCTTTACAGCCGCGGGAATTAAAATAATCTTCTTCGAAAGGAAGAATAACGTAAGTTTTATCTACCGATTTGCGGATACGTTTTATCCTTGATTTTCTTGAGGCCCATACCTTGGGAGCAATATAATAGAGGGTTTTAAAATTTTGCGATTTAGCAAATTCAGCTATTTTAAGGTTAAAACCGGGATAATCGATCAGGATTACTACATCAGGGCTGAATTCCAGGATATCTTTTTTGCAGAATTCTAGTGTTCTGTTAATTGTTTTCAGGTGCCGGAGAACCTCAATAATTCCAATGAACGACATCTTTTTATAATGCAGGGCGACTTCTGCGCCGGATTCTTCCATCAGATCGCCGCCAAAGCATCTGAAACGTGCTTGTTTGTCCTGCTTCCTGAGATTTTTAATCAGATTACTTCCGTGTAAATCGCCCGATGCCTCACCTGCTATTAAATAATATTTCATGTACCTTATATCGATTGTGGGAAATATCGTTGTGCTATAATACGAAATTAATCAGTACCAGAATACCTGTTAATACAGCTGTACTGATCAGTATGCCCTTCGCAATTTTCAGCTGATTCTTCCACATCAGCAGGAAAAAAAGCAGTGCATTGGGAAAAATACAACGCGTAAGGAACAAGGGTAATAATTTAACCATCATTTTTCTGTAATACTCATCAATGAACTCATAATGGCTCATCTTTGGCATCACAAGCAGCATATAAAGGATTACAGGTAAAATGACACCGATAATCAGGCCGACAACCAGGTTGTTGAGTTTTTGCATCATCGGAATTTCCATTTTTTAATAATATTCAGAGTCTGATAACTAGTCAGGTCAATTGTTAACGGAACCACAGCGATATAGTTGTTTTTAAGTGCCCATTCATCCGTATCCTCTGCATGAGGTTCCGTATTAAAATATTCGCCGGTCAGCCAGTAGTATTCCCTGCCGCTCGGATCGGTCCGCCGATCAAACTCTTCCTGCCAGAATCCTATCGTTTGCCTGCAAATTTTTATTCCCTTCAGCTCGTTCCCGGGTACAGCCGGAATATTCACGTTCAGACAGGTATGCAAGGGTAATCCGTTCTCCTGCACCAGCTGCGAGATTTTCCGGGCATACGTTTTAGCAATATCCAGATTTGCATCCGGATTGTAACTCATGAGAGAAAATCCAATAGAGGGTATTTCGTTCAGCGAACCTTCCAATGCAGCTCCTAATGTTCCGGAATAAAGTACACTGGTTGAACTGTTTGATCCGTGATTAATCCCCGATACCAGTAAATCCGGTTTCCGGGGCAGTAATTTGTTAAATGCCAGCTTAACGCAATCGGTAGGAGTACCATTCACAACATAACTCATACATCCGTTCAACTGTTCTTTTTTCACCCGGAGGGGATGCTTGACCGTTATGGCCTGAGACATTCCCGATTGTGATTCTACAGGTGCCACAACTATTACTTTTCCGAGGGGTTCAACTGCTTCGATAAGCGCTGATAATCCATTCGCACGTATACCATCATCATTAGTAACCAGAATCAGCTTTTCTTTGCCCATTAGTTAAATTTCTCATTTTTAAAAGAAATACAAAGATAGAATAATCATAAGATTGATAGTATGAATATTTCATATCCGAAACACCCTGTTCATTACCTCTTCCGTCACCAGGAGAGAATTAAATTAGTTTTCCCTCTTGATTCTGGTGCAATGATGTTGTAATTTTATTAATGAAGCTCAAATTTCAGGAACATAGTGTATTGAAATTTGTAAACTGAACTAATCCCGATAGCGCAGGGTATCGGGATATAACGCCCTACACTCTTTGCACAGGGAGTAATTCTAAATAAAACCCTGGATTATACCCAAGGTCGAGTAACAGTTTACATAAATCAAAAATAAACAGATCATGAAAAAGAATGCAGGCCAGCATGTAACCCGAAGGAGTTTTATTAAAACATCAGCAATCGTTGCAGCCGGAACAAGTCTTCTGCCATCATTACAACGATGTACTTTAAAACCCAGACTATATACCAGGAGTTTCGGGCGACTGGAACATGAAGTCACAACCTTTGGATTGGGAGGGCAAGCCAGTTTACAATGGACACCTTCCGATGTAGATCCGGTAGCAATCATTCTGAAAGCTTTCGATAAGGGTGTAAATTATTTCGACACATCAAATCTTTATGGCCCGAGTCAGCTGAATTATAATAAAGCATTCCGGATTCTCGGATTAATTCCGGGTAACGTGGGTTATAACGAATCGCTTCGACGTTCTTTTTTCCTGACTTCCAAAACGCACCTGCGGTTCGCAAAGGGAGGATGGCAGGCCGAAGGACTTTATAACTGGACAAACGGTGAGCAAGGTTCTTATACTATCGATGATCTG
>CAYUAV010000288.1:0-5615 GCA_964442665.1 uncultured Bacteroidales bacterium | reverse complement strand
ATCGACAATTTCTTTCGACATGCCGGTATGCTGAACAATATCGTGCTGACTAATGTTTTTACCCTCCAGCGTGGGGTACATATAGGCTATTGAAATGATCAGGAATAGTCCGATAGCAATAACTACTGACAGAGAGAAGTCCTTAAGCTTTTTCATTTTACAATTATTTCTACATGTTCAAAAATAACATTATTTCCTGCAAATGAGTTAATCCTTGGATAGGAAACATGAAATATGATTCATTTTCCATGGTGTCAGATATTGCTGGATCGGGTCGATTAAAATCTGAAATTCCATCAAAATCTCTTCTATATCAAATAACAGGATAATTGAAGAACCAACAGAGCAAAATCTATATAAAAAGATTTAGGAGTTATTATTCCCGGATAAAATAATTAAGTTTCTGCTAACTCAAAAAAAATAGTAATCTTTGACACAAATTTTCCGTATGAAAATACTGATGATACTGGAGGGTGATTTTCCTCCGGACGAGAGAGTTGAAAAAGAAGCCCTGACACTAATTGCTGCAAGGCATGAAATATACGTTGCCGCATATACTTTTAAAAGGATCAATGGCATTAAACTTGAACAATACCGGGGCATTAACATTTTTAAAAAACATATTTCTTTATTCATTTATAAGAGTAGTGTAGGAGCATTAAATTTTCCATTTTACTTTAATTACTGGAGAAAATACTTAAATCAGATAAGCCGTCAGATCAATCCCGATGTTATGCATGTACATGATCTTCCCCTGGCAAAAATTGGATATGAACTTAAACAAAAATATAATGCCGGCTTTGTACTCGATTTGCATGAAAACTTTCCAGCATTGTTAAAGGTCTCCAAACATACCAATACACTTTTTGGTAAATTACTTTCATCGAACAGGCAATGGAGGAGATATGAGAAAAAGTTTGTCTTTAAAGCGGACGAAGTTATTGTTGTTATTGACGAGGCAAAATCAAGAATCTCAGGATACAGGATAAATAAGAGTCAGCCCATTGTGGTAATGAACACACTGGATGAGCGTATAATTCCTGCAATCAGGAATAAAAAAGTCAATTCAAATGTTTTATTTTATTCAGGAGGAATTACTTCTCACAGGGGACTGGATATAGTTATTCGAGCTTTACCTGCAGTTGTTAAAGAAATTGATGGTTTTGAATTTTGGATTGTAGGGAAAGGAAATGAAATGGAAAAACTTATTAAACTGACGAAAAACCTAGAGCTGGAAAAAAATGTTGTATTTCATGACTGGAAATCTTTCAGCGATATGTTCGATTTAATGTCATTAGCCTACGTAACTATTATTCCTCATCTGAAAAATGCTCATACCGATACGACTATTCCAAACAAGTTATTTCAGTATATGTATCTTAATAAACCAGTAATTTCTTCTGATTGTGTTCCGATAAAACGAATTCTGGAAGAAACCGGATGTGGTTTGGTATATACATTCAATAATCCTGATGAACTGGCAAAAAAAATAGTTTGGGTGTTCAAAGATCATGACGAATACCGAAAGCTTGCTGAAAATGGCAAAAATTTCATTACCGGAAAGTACAACTGGGAAAATGAAGGGGGAAAAATTATTGGCTTGTATGCAAAACTATCAGGTTAAATTCAACTCAAACAGTAAATTATAATAAAACATTGCTATGAATTTTGTTCAGCTTCTTCCACTTCACCGGTCATTTGTTAATAAATACCATGTTTTACCGGTTAAAGAAGAAATTATAAGGTACTGCAGGGGAAAAGTGCTGGATGTGGGCTGTGGTGAAAAACCATTTTATAAATATATCAAATCTAATATAGAGGAATATATTGGTATGGATCATCCGGAAACTCTTCATGAAAAAAATAATATTGATGTTTTTGGATCGGCTGATAATATTCCGTTCGGAAATAATTATTTTGATACGGTTATCCTAACACAGGTTATTGAACATCTTGAAGAACCTTCAAAAAGTCTGGGCGAGATATACCGGGTACTTAAACCGGGAGGTATTCTCATAGCAGCCTGGCCTTTTCTGTTTCCTGTTCATGAAGGGCCAAGAGATTTTTACAGGTATACAGTTTATGGATTTACCTATCTTGCTGAAAAAAATCATTATAGCATAGTAAAAATTGTTCCATCCTCAGGTTTTTGGATAACAATATTCGGATTCATTTCCATGTATATTATACATAAATCTGTTCTGATTTATTTGTTGACCTACCTGCCATTGCTTTTACTTAAATTAATCTGCATTTTTATGAACAGGATAGATTCTAACAAGAATTCTAGGATGAAATGGACATGGAACTATTTAGCCGTATTAAAAAAATAGTGATAAGGGATGGATAAGAAAATTATAATTCTGGGGGGTCTTGGTTTTATGGGTAAAAACCTTTATAAAGGATTAAAAGATAAAGGCTATGATGTTACAATTTTCACGGATATTATCTATGAAGAAAATGATGACTTTCTAAATCCTGATACCAGGAAAGATATAATTATCGGGACAATCCTCGACAGGGATTTTATTGGGAATTTATTGAAGGATTATGATATTATATTCTCATTTGCAGGAAATTCAGGTGCTTCAGGCAGCATTAAAGAACCTTATAACGATCTGGATACCAATCTTAAAGGGCATCTTAATATTCTCGAAGCCTGTAGAATGCATAACAGGGGCAAATTGTTGATTTTTCCTTCAAGCCGGCTGGTGTATGGAAAACCGATTCACTATCCTGTTAATGAGAAGCACAGACTAAATCCTGTTTCGATATATGCCATTCATAAATTAGCTACCGAATATTATTATCTTTTGTACCATAAGGTATATAATGTTAATTGTCTTATATTTCGCATATCCAATCCATTTGGTCCCTATCAGCATTTTGGAAAGAAAACATACGGAATCCTGAACTGGTTTATTTATAAAGCCATCCGGGATAAGAAAATTATGCTCTATGGTAAGGGAAGCCAAAAAAGAGATTTCCTGTATATCGACGATTTAATCGGGCTGTTTATAGATGTAATCGGGAGAACTGATTTATATGGTAAAATTTACAATATCGGTTATGGGGAAGGGATTTCATTAAGAGAGTCGGCAGAAATAATCAGGGAATATTTACCCGGTACTGAAATTCAGTATGTACCCTGGCCCGAAATTGATAAAGTTATTGAAACAGGTGATTATATTTCAGATATTCGATTAATAAAGAAGGAATCAGGATGGTCCCCGGAAATCGATTTCAGGGAAGGAATACGAAAAACCATACATTTTTATGAAACCTATTATTTATGACTGACCCATTGAGTGAAACATCAAACTGTGCGCATTATATATCAAAGTATTTACCTCTGACTGAGAATTGGATTTATCGGATACTTATCAATCACAGAAGATTTATACCTTACATGCTTTCCCGGAAGGAAGAGAACCTCAACTTGTTTCCGATTCCCCATATATATTGTTTATGCCAACTTAGTAAGCTGCGTCAGATTGTTGAAATAGGATTTTTCAGAACTCTTGGATATTTTCTTTATTTCAGGAAGATCTGCAAGGAATTTAATGTCCGTCTTTTACATGTTCATTTTGGGTATCACGGTGTAAAAAACATAGGTTTAAAGAAAATATTAAATATACCAATGATTTGCAGCTTTTACGGATATGATGCATTTACTTATCCGCGATTAAAAAATAACCGGAATAAGTATGCGAGATTATTTGATGTTACTGAAAAAGTACTGGTGTTGGGTCCCTGTATGAAGAATGAACTTATTCGCCTGGGTTGTCCGGAACAGAAAATTACCATACATCATCTGGGAATAGATATCAATAAAATCAGGTTCGAAAAAAGATTTGTAAAAAAAGGTGACACATTACGATTTTTAATAGCGGCCAGTTTTGTTCCGAAAAAGGGAATCGATCTGGCATTAAAAGCTTTAGCGGCGTTTAAAGATACTCACAATTACACCTTGGACATTATTGGTGACGGACCAATGAAGAACAAAATTTTTGATATTATAAGTGAAAAAGGACTAAATGATAAAGTCAAGTTTCACGGGTATAAGCCATACGAATATTTTATTAACCTCGCTTATTCCTGCGATGTATTTATACAGGCAAGTCGCACCGGTGAGAAAAATAATAAAGAAGGTACACCTATGGCAATAGTAGATGTTATGGCCACCGGAATGCCGGTTATTTCTACGCGTCATTCAGATATACCTGAGATGGTGATTGACGGTTATAACGGATATCTTTCCAAGGAAAACGACCAAAAAAGTCTGGAAATATGTATACATGAAGTATTTAATAATACTGAAAAAATTGAAGAATTAAGTACAAACAGCCGAAATTGGGTTGAAAAAGAATTCGATGCACGGAAACAGACGATAAAGCTGGAAGAATTATATAATGAATTATTACAGCAATAAAAAATAATTACAAGTCAATGTTCAGAAAAATCATACTTAAAATTGTCAAGTATATCAAGTATCCTAATCAGTTAAAAGCAGATTTTTATACTGCTATTAATCTTCCGGTCGCAAAGAGACTAGGAGTCGAATTTTATGAACCCAACTATATTTACTTCAACAGGTTTACTGAAAATTCGGTAGTTATCGATATTGGATGTGGCTACAAAGCAGAATTATCAAAGCATCTGATCGATCATTATCATGTCAGATCCTTTGCTTTTGACCCGACATTGAAACACGAACAGGCTTTAAAGAGTATTGAAGATCAATATAAAGGGAAATTCAGTCATTTAAAATTTGCTCTCGCCAGTGAAGAAAAGGAAATTCAATTTTTTGAGACACTTGACCATGAGAGCGGTTCCTTACATTCAGATCATAAAAACATACTTAATGATCATATTCGTTCCTATACGGTAAAAGCCATTACATTAAACAGATTACCGGCAATTACAGGTTGCAGGGTAATTGATTATATAAAAATTGATATTGAGGGTGAAGAATATAATTTGTTCGATCAAACAAATAAAGACGACTTATCATTTTTTAAACAAATTTTTATTGAATTCCATCATTTAAGTATCAGATCTTATTCCTATCGCGATACAAAAAAGATTGTAAGAAAATTAAAAGGATTTGGCCTGAAGTGCTTTTCGCTGGATAAAATTAACTACTTGTTTTACCGGGACTGAGATGCCAGGTATATTCGGTATAATATCAGATAAAAACGAAGAAGTTCTGGTGAGTCGTATGAAAGACAGCATGGACTATAATTCCTATTGTTATGACCAATATGTAAAGGACGGTATTCATATAGCGCGTCTTCATATTAACCAGGCCAATCGGGAGAGTCAACCTGTTTTTGATACAACTAAAAGTATGATACTTTTTTTTACAGGCGAAATATTTTCGGTTTCATCTGAAATTGAGGAACAAGTAACAGAAAATCAGGACCATGGTAGATTTTTCCTTCACGTTATTCAGAAATATGGCTTTAAAAAAATAAGTTGTTTGAACGGACATTTTGCTGCATGTTTATATGACTGCAATAAGAGAATAACTTATTTAATTACGGACAGGCATGCAACGCATCCTATGTATTATGCAATAAATAAGGGGAGACTTATTTTTTCACCTGAGGTAA
>CAYUAV010000287.1:0-5618 GCA_964442665.1 uncultured Bacteroidales bacterium | reverse complement strand
CAATGCATTTACACAAAATCTCAAAGTCTATGGCGTTTTGTTTATCGACCTGGGGTTTTTTTTTCTGAGTTTCCACAGTACATGTAATGGTATGGTGCATGTGGATGTCAGTACAGGAAAATACTGGTACTATAACGGTAAGGATATTGAGTTGGGATTATAGAAATTGCAGATTAGTTCATTAGTAAACCCATCCTATCGATTCCTGTTTTAAACAATTTGGCTTAATTTTAAATACATGAACCATGTTAATGCAATACTATTCGATCTGGATGATACCCTGATCGTTGAGCTCGATTCTGCCAGGGCTTCTTTTATTGAAACCATTCAAAGTCTTGATTCGGGAATTGATAAAGAAGAATTTGTTAAAGTAATCAGGGAGGAAGCCAGAAAGCTCTGGTATGAATTACCTACCATTGAGTATAGCCTGAAGATCGGTATCAGTTCATGGGAAGCCCTCTGGGCCGATTTTGACGGAGAAGATGAAAACCTCCGGAAACTGTCGCAACTTGCGTCGGAATACAGGATCAGTTCCTGGGCGAATGCTCTAGCTCGTTTCGGCTTCAGGGATATGCAACTGGCAGAAAAAATGAGCGAAACATTTAAAAAATTGAGAAACACAAAACACATCCTATACCCGGAGACTCTGACCTGCCTGAATGAGTTGAAGCCTTTTTGCCGGTTGGGACTGGTAACCAATGGGGCCCCGGACCTGCAATGGAAAAAGATCAACGGGGGCAACCTGAAATCCTTTTTTAACACAATAGTAATATCAGGTGAACATGGCTTTGCCAAACCCGATACGCGATTATTTATGCGGACTTTGAGAGTAATGGATACCAAACCGGAAAATGCCATCATGGTGGGTGACAACCTGAAGACCGATATCAAAGGGGCAAAGGAAACCGGTATCCATACCGTTTGGATTAACAGGGAAGGTAAGACATATGAAGATCAGTTAGTACAGCCGGATTTTGAAATTGATAATTTATTACAGATAATCAACTTTATTCACTAAATTAATTTTTCGGTACTAAATTAAACGACACATAAAACCAATCAATTCATGGCTGAAAATAAAACAGTGGTACTTGAATTTATTGACGCAATAAATAACGCCGATATAGCTGCAATTGAACAGCTGATGGCTGATGATCATGTTTTTATTGATTCTGCCGGATATACATACCAGGGAAAGGATTTGATGAAGAAAAGCTGGATCAATTATTTCGAAATATTTCCCGATTACAGGATCGAAACTGTTGATTTTACCCAAAACAAATCTGTTGTGGGAGTTTTCGGGTATGCATCGGGAACCTATAAAGGAAAAAGAAATAATAAGAACAGTAATTATTACCGGATCGATGCTGCCTGGAAAGTAATTGTGAAAAAGGGCCAGATCGCCCGCTGGCAGATCTACTGCGAATCGAAAAAACCGGAAGAAATCGTTGCGAGGAATGCATAAGGCATCGGACAATTCGAATTTCCACTAATTTATCAGTATTCTTTCGGCAATTTTAATATTCACTATTTTTGTTCCCGGTAATTAATGATTAACCATGATCTCGAAGTACAGTATTGCTGTTCTGCCTTTTGTAAATATGAGTTCCGACAAGGAGAATGAATATTTCAGTGACGGCATTACCGAAGAGATCCTTAATGCACTCTCTAAGATTAAAGGTTTACATGTCACAGCACGTACATCTTCCTTTGCGTTTAAGAACCAACCTGTTGATATACGGGAGATAGGGCGTAAGTTAAATGTGTCGCTTTTACTGGAGGGAAGCATTCGTAAATCGGAAAATATAGTCAGAATAACAGCGCAGCTCACGCGAGCCGAGGATGGTTTCCATGTCTGGTCCGATACCTGGGACCGGGAGCTCAAAAATATCTTTATTGTACAAGATGAAATAGCCGCTCTGATTGCCGGAAAAATAAATTCGGATATCAGACCCGATGTTATAAAAACCGATTATGTGCTGGAAAATACAGAGGCACTCGATTATTATCTGAAGGGTAATTACCTTTTAAATACATGGGATTTTAAAGAGGGGAATACCATTATAAAATATCTTGAACAAGCCATTAAGCTGGATCCCCGGCTGATAAAAGCCTATATCCGCCTTTGTGATGTATATACATGGCTTGGTTCCACCGGCCATATAAAACCTGAAGAAGCCCATAAAAAAAATGAGTATTATATTAATAAGGTGCTGGAGCTGGACCCGGACATACCTGATATTTATTTGGTTATTGCCTCAAAAAATTTCTGGATCGAGTGGAATTTTCCGTTAGCATTAAAAAATCTGAATAAGGCACTTGAACTGAAACCCAGTTTCCCGGATGCTTTGAAACTTAAAGGCATTTTTCTGGCTGCCATGGGAAAAGTGGAAGAGGCGCTGGATTGCTTATTCCAGGCCGACCGCCTTGATCCGTATGCCGATATAATAAATGCGGGCATTGGTATGATCTATAATTATACCAATGAGAATGAAAAAGCTCTCGAATTTGTTGAAAAGAACATCCGGGTTTGTCCGCAATGGTACGCGCAGTATCTGACAAAAACAGAAGCACTTTGCAAGCTTAAGCGGTTCGAAGAAGCCTGGGATGTGATTCAGACACTGAAAATTGATCCGAATTCTCCCCTTTCCGTTGCACAATTGAAAGGCTATTATCATGCAAGTCAGGGAAAGAAGAAAGAAACGTATGTGCAACTTAAAATAATGGAAGAAGAACTTAACCGGACTCCGTTATTCGGAGCACCTGATGCATCTTTCTTTAGCCAGATCTATATTTTACTGGGAGAAGATGAAAAGGCGCTGGATTATCTGGAATTTGGTCTGGAACATGGAGCGACACCCTTTCTGTTTAATCAGATTGATAGCCTATGGGATCGTTTGCGCACTCATCCCAGATATGTTACAGCGATGAAAAAAATCAAGGTTTCCGATGATGATATCAGAACAGAAGAAATTTCACGGAAATATAAAAAATCAAATCTCTCAAAAGATCAGGCCCTTGTTATTGAAAAAAAACTGAAGGATCATATGATCCTGGAGAAGTCCTGGCTCGATCCGACATTGAATCTTTCTGATCTGGCCGAAACTATGGATATTTCGTCAAATCAGCTTTCACAGGTGTTGAACGAACATATCGGAAAGAATTTTTACGATTATGTGAATTCTTACCGGTTGAATCATTTTTTACTGCTAAGCAAGGATCCGAAAAATAAAAAATTTACCATACTATCCCTTGCCTACGATTGTGGTTTTAATTCCAAAACTACCTTTAACACTTTCTTTAAAAAAACATTGAATGCGACTCCCACCGAGTACTTTAAAAGGGATTGAACATTCATCATGGTTTAACAATTCTTATTCACGTTATGAATTGATTTTTAGCAATTTTTTTATCAGCGGTGGCATTTTTTGGTTACTTTTTTTGCTGAAGAAAAAAGTAACAGAAATAAAAACTTAAAAAACTATGAGTTCAACCAAATGCGCTTACTCTTGAAAATCTCAATTTCCGTCTGCCTTTTTAATTGAAATTGTTTTTCAATTAAAGGCATTATTTAAATTTATTGCCCGCCAATTTTAGCGTACGCAAAGCTAAAAACCTGTAAAACAATACAAAAGCTTAAGTGAACTGTATATTTTGTTCGCCGGTATTTTCCCGTACGACCAGCGTTCAGGCAATTTGAATATTTGCATTGTAAAAAATCAAAATCATGAAAACATTGATTGTATATGATTCATTTTTTGGGAATACCGAAAAAATTGCCCAAGCTATATTTCAGGCATTCAGTCTGCATGACAGTACTAAAATATGTTTGGTAAACGATTACAGGCCGGAATATATTAATGGGATAGATCTTCTGATCATTGGCTCACCTACGAGAGGATTCAGACCCACGCCTGCTGTAACCGTTTTTCTGAAAGGGATCTCATCGAGGGGTATTGCGGGACTTCCCGTGGCAGCGTTCGATACCCGGTTAGCATTGAATGAGATTAATTCTTCTGCACTACGCTTCATTGTGAAAAGTGGCGGGTATGCGGCAAAACGTATGGCATACCAGCTGGTGAAAGCCGGAGGTATACTCAGAGTTCCACCGGAAGGATTCTATGTATCGAGAGAGGAGGGCCCGTTACTAAATGAGGAATGTGATCGTGCGGCGAACTGGACACAGCATCTGATCCATTGTTTGCCGGATTAAGCACTGCAAACGCCATCATTAGAAACGATATAAGTAGAATATAAAAACCATGAAATACCTTTTTTTATTTTTCAGTCTATTGGCAGTTACATGTATAATAAGAGCCCAGCAATTCAGGCAAACGGTGCGGGGAACAGTGATTGATAAGGAATCTCATGCACCAGTTGAATATGCCAGTGTTCTGGTTTCAAATTCGTCATTCCAGGCGGGTACAATTACCAATGAAAAAGGAATATTCAAATTCGAAAATGTTCCTGTAGGTCGCATTACAGTTCATGTTAGTTATGTGGGCTATGAAAGTCTTACCATACCGAATCTGGAAGTGGCTATGGGTAAAGAGCTGGTTGTGAACATCGAATTAACCGAAAGTACTGAAGAGATTGAGGAAGTGAGTGTAAAAGCTTTCAGCCGGAAAGAAAACCCCATTAATTCAATGACATCAGTGAGTGCACGAACATTTTCCGTTGAAGAATCTCAACGTTATGCAGGTTCGGGTAACGATGTGTCACGCATGGCAATGAATTTTGCCGGAGTCAGTATGTCGGCCGAAACGACCAATGAAATTGTTATACGCGGTAATTCTCCCTTCAGTGTATTGTTCAGGCTCGATGGTGTCGATATTCCCAATCCAAGTCATTTCGGCGATGGAGGAACAACAGGTGGGCCTATGAGCATGCTGAACAACAATGTACTCTCCAACTCCGATTTTCTGACAGGGGCCTTTCCGGCCGAATATTCGAATACCATATCGGGTGTTTTCGACTTGCGTATGCGGAGTGGGAACAATGAAAAACATGAATTCATCGGGCAGGCAGGTATTATGGGGGTTGAATTGGGAGCTGAAGGGCCTGTTTTTGGTAAAGGTGGTTCATCCTTTCTGGTCAATTACAGGTATTCTACATTGGGAATTATGCGCCTGGCAGGGTATAATCCTATGGGCACAGCAGTATCGGATTACCAGGATCTGACATTCAAGTTAAATTTTCCTTCCCGAAAAATCGGGAATATTTCAATTTTTGGTCTGGGAGGTAAAAGCTATATAAAAATGTTCGACAGTGAAAGAGACACCACTATTAACAGAGATCAACTGATCTATGAATCGGATTATGAACTGGACCTTCTGAACGATAATTATAATGGTACATTAGCTTTGGTCCATTCACTGGTACTGGGAAATTCGGCCTATACAAAATTCATATTATCGGTTTCTTCTATTATGAACTATAATAAATGGGATTCATTAAGTACTGAAGACAGAAGTCCCATGTTGCAGTATTATTCCGATTTTCAGCGGACAAAATACACCGCCAGGTTCTATATCAATAAGAAATTTAACAGCAGGAATACTATCCGCACCGGATTTTCGGCAGAATGGCAAACGTTCCATCTCCAGGATAGTATGTAC
>CAYUAV010000286.1:1298-5621 GCA_964442665.1 uncultured Bacteroidales bacterium | reverse complement strand
AGTTCACCATAAAGTACATGTGAATCGGCTACATAGGTAATCATTGTTGAACCATCGACAGTTGCTCCCTTTGTAATCAGAAAATTTGTACATGATTTGCTTTCTGATTGAATGCATACCAACAGAAATAAAATGATACTGATTTTTTGACTCATATTAATACTATATTAATAATTGAATGAAAATAAAGAATATAAGGTATTTTGTAATAATTCATAAGTAATATTAAATAATCATTATAATTTTCGTCACAGAAAATTGCAACTTAATAAAAAATTAACACTAATTCATGCAAATTATTTCTTCTTGAACTAATTTTGCCATGTAAAAGATACAACAGTTGACTCAATAGTAGGTTCATAATAAAAATTATTTTTATAGGGTTTAATTAGGGTTAGTGATTTCAGTTAGTGATTGGATTTTTTAGTAGTTAGGGTTACGAGAGTGGGAAATATCCCACTCTCGCTTTTTATGATACAACAATAGCCCCGCAAACCGAGTTGCTTGCTGCACCTGTAACACTTGCCAGACAATTAATTTGATTTTTTACCCGAAGCAGTCCCAAACATGCGAATACCAGTGCTTCTTTATATTTTATGATAGTTTTTTCAGGAAGGATAATCTCGGCATCGGTTTTTAATTTACACCGGGATATCAGAAACCGGTTAAAGGCTCCCCCACCTGTTACCAGAACCTTCTTTATTTTGTAATTATTTAATACTTGTGATATCTGGTATGCCATATGGTCATAAGCTGTTGCCAGTTTATCTTCCGTTCTGATACCTGAACGATCGAAAAGTCTGAAGAATTCGGATTCGAGCCATTCTCTGGATAATGACTTTGGCGGACCTTTTCTGTAATATCCGGTCCGGTTCAATACTTTTAATAATCCCGGTTCAACTTTGCCCTGTCTGCCAATGAGTCCGTTTTTATCATATTCCTGTCCGTTTTTTTGAGCCAGCCTATTCAGTATTGTATTAACCGGACAAATATCAAATGCTATCCGCTCTTCTTCCCAATCAAACGAAATATTGGCAAAACCACCCAGATTAAGACATGAATCGTACCCGGCAAAAAGCAATTTATCACCGACAGGCACTAAAGGAGCTCCCTGGCCTTCCTTGGCAATATCGGCTGAACGAAAATCATATACAACAGGAATACCGGTCCCGGCTGCAATATTGGCTCCATGCCCGAGTTGATATGAATATCCGGCCCCCGGGCTATGAAAAACAGTATGACCATGGGAAGCGATAAGCTGAGGTGTAATACCTGTTCGGGAAATATAAGAAAGGATTAAGCTTCCAAGATAATTACCATATTCTCTGTCTAACCTGACGAGTGCCTCACCTTCCAGTAAGGGTGCTTCAGTCAGAGCTTTTCTCCAGGATTTGTTGTATGCGAATGTTTTTGCAGCTAAAATTTCATAATGCCAATTGCCTTTGTGTTCTTCAAAGGAACAAAAGGCCACATCGACGCCATCCAAACTAGTTCCCGACATAATTCCGGCAACAATGCAACTTCCGCTTCCTTTAGTAGTTGAAATTACCTTCATATTTACCGATATTGTTTTTGACATCGCTCACAACTACTTCAAGTTTGTGTGTTTTCCCCTTTTCAAGCCTTTCCGGATCAAGGGAATATATCATTATCCCCGATTTGGCATCGTATTCAAGCAGCACCCACTGATTATCAATATAGGCATTATAATTTTTAATACCCGACAGGTCATCTTCTACCTCAAATGTAATACTTTGACCCAGAGTGTACTTCGCACCCGAACGAAATGATATGGGTTTTATGTCGGGAGGTGTGGTGTCGGCTGCTATAACATATTTACCAAAACTGCGTGTAGTTATAGTCAGTTCACCATTAATAAATTCACCACCTTCAGCACTTAATCGATTTTTTTCATCAAGTCGGGCGAATAGTAATTTCTCGATGAGATCACTTTTAACCGAATCAATTTGAACTTTAATTGTTATGCCAATATTCAAAGGCTCAGTTTCTTTATGAACAATAAGTGTATCCGTAAAATAATCTCCTGCACCTTTCACTTTCTTAAATGAAAGGAAAATATCCTGGTATAGTGCCCTCGGAGGAATGTAAATCGAAGAGTTATCTGCTGAAAATTTACCTCCTTCTTCCCATTTTACCAGTTTTGAATAATCGGGAGGTGTTTTTATTTCGTTCCGGTTTATTGTTGATTTACAGGAGAATAATAGCTCCGAGGAATTTCCGTTTGCATCGAGTGCTTCTATTTTGCAGGTATGAAGAGAATCGTCGGCCAGAAACAACAGACCATTCTCATTTGTATGCGAATAAATGGGCAAAGAATTATTAGGCAAAGTAAATAACCGGTGAACACTCCTGCCTTCATCGACCTTTAATTCATAATCCATGTGCGCGTTCACAAAACGACTATTAGCAAATGATATGGCATCTATCTCAAACATAAACTGTGGCACATCATCAACCAGCAATTGTAAAATGTAAACACCACATTTGTTTGATGTGCCGTTTAAAAAGTCATAAACCTCAGTCCCAAACCCCAGGTAGTTATCAAAGCATTCTACGACTTTATCTATAACATAAACCGAATCATTCTTTTTTCTGACCGGATACATTATCCTTTCACTACCTCCCAAAGCTATGGGTTCTTTATCCGGATAAGAATATGCGAATAAGGATCTGAATTCGGGTCGAATCCTGTCTTCAATGGGTAGTTGAAATCTAAGACCGTTAACAGGTATTTGTCCATTGGTTTTTCTGATTTCAAAATGCAAGTGCGGGCCTCCTGAATTACCAGTATTTCCGGAATATCCTATTAATTCACCCTTTGTAAAAACAAACATTTCTTTCGGAGGAAAGAGTTCAATTTCATAACTTTTTCGTTTGTATTGTGAATTTCTGACAAAATTCTCAACATTGGGTATATATCGATCTAGATGAGCGTAAACTGTTGTATAGCCATTCGGATGAGTAATATAAAGCGATTTGCCATAGCCTCCGCTTTGTACCTTTATTCGCGAAATGTATCCCTCACAAGCTGCAAATACGGGTTTACCGGTTACGCCCTGAGTTTTTAAATCAAGACCTGCATGAAAATGTGTTGCCCGTAATTCGCCAAAATTACCGGACAAAAATAAGGGAATATCGAGTGGCGACTGAAAATTACATGAAGTATTTTTTTGTGAAAAACCATTGCCGTTAAATACCGCTAATAAACACGTAATTGCTAGGAACTTTGTCATAAGTTTTCTACTTTTATAGAAACTGAAAATGCCCGAAAGTCTTATAAGAAGGCAAAACTAAGACTTATTTTGTAAGTCGAAAAAATGAATGGATAAATTTTTATATTTGTGGGTTCGAACTAACTTTGTAACTGATATTTCTGATGATTAATAAAAGTGATGATATTATTGCCTCACTAAGGAATAACCTGAAACAGATTATCAATCTTTACGAAAATCAGAAAGAAGAAAATAAAATTCTGAAGCAGAAAAATAGTGAATTGATCAATCAGATCTCATTACTTATTAAAGAAAAAGAAACTTTAAAGAACAAAAACGACAATACAGACTTGAAAAATGCATTTATTGAGGCATCAGGTTCAAATCACGAAGCCAAAATAAAAGTAAACAGGATTGTGCGGGAAATAGATAAATGTATTGCTCTTTTAAATAAATAGATCCGATTTATGGACGAAAAGCTTTCCATACGAATAAATATTATTGACAGGTATTATCCTTTAAAAATTGAGAGAAGAGATGAAGAAAGGATCAGGAAAGCCGGAAAAATCATAAATGAAAAGGTTCTTCAGTATAAACAAAAATACTCTGATAAAGATGCGCAGGATTTTCTTGCTATGGCGGCTCTTCAATATGTAACCAAGCTGGTTGAACTGGAAGAACAGGAAAATCCATCATCATTGCTCGAAAGTATCAGAGAATTAAACGAAGAGATTGAAGTATACCTGAAAGAAGAGTAATAAACGTTCTTTACATATAAGATTATAGCCCGCATAATTGCTTCAAAAATTTGTGAAACTCAACACTTAGCAAATTGGAGTTTTGCTTGGGTCATCAAAGGCAGGCCATTATGCCTGCCCCGATTCGTCGGGGCCGGTAAATCCTTAACCGGATCGATGGAAACCTAAAATGATTTGGCGACTCCACCCATGTTTAATTGGGGTTTCAATAAATATTGGAGGATTATGCGGGTTTTTTTTAACCTAAAGTGCTAACATATGATAACATTATTATTAATAACAAATGCCACGGCTTTAGTAAAGCTGGCGATTACAGGGAGCGCTTCATTACT
>CAYUAV010000286.1:0-1288 GCA_964442665.1 uncultured Bacteroidales bacterium | reverse complement strand
GGCAGGTATAGTTGGCGGTTATTTCATTTGGAATCTTATACTTTACAGAAAAAGCAACAACATTATTAACGAAGCAAAAAATGAAGCCGAAGTACTTAAAAAGGACAAAATTTTACAGGCAAAAGAAAGGTTTTTGCAGTTAAAATCGGAACACGAGAAATATATTAATGAGCGCAATTTCAAATTAACTCAGAACGAAACAAAATTTCAGCAAAAGGAAACTTTGCTTTCGCAAAAAATTGAAGAAAACCAACGTGCCAGAAAAGAACTCGAACTGATACGCGAAAATCTTAATGCGCAAATTGCACTTATTGAGAAGAAAGAAGAAGAGCTGGAAAAAATTCATAAACAGCAAGTCGAGCAACTCGAAGCAATTTCAGGAATATCGGCAGCGGAGGCAAAACAACAACTTATTGAATCGTTAAAAGAAGAAGCCAAAACCGAGGCTATGTCGTATGTTAACGAAATAATGGACGAAGCGCGTATGACTTCGACCCGTGAGGCCAAAAAGGTAGTCATTGAAACTATTCAACGCGTTGCTACAGAAACCGCTATTGAAAATGCCGTTACTGTCTTCAATATTGAAAGTGATGAAATCAAAGGACGAATTATTGGCCGGGAGGGTCGGAATATACGGGCGCTTGAATCGGCTACGGGAGTCGAAATCATTGTGGATGATACACCTGAAGCTATTATCCTTTCAGCATTTGATCCTGTAAGGCGCGAAATTGCCAGACTTTCTCTACACCAACTCGTTACTGATGGAAGAATTCACCCGGCACGTATCGAAGAAATAGTATCAAAAACACGCAAACAAATCGAAGAAGAAATTGTGGAGGTTGGTAAAAGAACGGCAATCGATATGGGTATCCATGGTTTGCACCCAGAGCTGATACGTTTGATCGGAAAGATGAAATATCGATCTTCCTATGGTCAGAATTTATTGCAACATTCGCGCGAAGTGGCTAATCTTTGTGCCATTATGGCATCCGAAGTCGGTATTAATCCCAAGCTTGCAAAACGAGCAGGCCTGCTTCACGATATCGGAAAAGTGCCTGATGATGAACCTGAAATTCCGCATGCAGTTTTTGGCATGAAGCTGGCCGAAAAATATAAGGAGAAACCTGAGATTTGTAATGCTATAGGTGCTCATCACGACGAAGTTGAAATGACAAGCCTGATTTCACCTATTGTTCAGGTTTGTGATGCCATATCGGGAGCAAGACCCGGCGCCAGACGGGAAGTAGTTGAATCATATATTAAGCGATTGAAAGAATTGGAAAACCTT
>CAYUAV010000285.1:0-5628 GCA_964442665.1 uncultured Bacteroidales bacterium | reverse complement strand
AATTTGTACGAGAAAAACAATTAAAAATGAAAAATTAATAATGAATAATGAAGAATCACAAGTCACAGTTTACGAATAACGGATTACGTGTCACGAATTATAAAAATTATGACATGGTTGGAAGTGATACGATTCATCTTATGCACTAGGTGGCATATAACCTGAGACTAAAGCCAAGTGTATGAATGGAGATTTTAAAAACTATACAAACAAAGAAAGATTAGCAAAGGTTTTATTATCCTGTTTAACATGGGCAAGCTCAATTGATTGGTCTTCCAACATAGAGGATAAAGTTAAAAAACGGCTTAAAGTTCCATATCCTTTTGATTCATGGCGCCTTAGAAGCTGCATTGATTTATTGGAGGATACTGAGTATGCAATTCTTTCTTTTTCTAGATTTGGTCTTGAGAAATTCTCGGCGAGACCTTCTCGTGACTTTGGAGGAATATATCTTCGGCTATACGGTATTCTAAATGCAGTACAGCAACAGAAGCTTACCATAATTGAGATTTTTGAGACACTTAAACTTTCGGGAAAGAATAAAATTAAAAATCAATTAGATTCCTTAAAAATTGTTGAGATACGAAATGTGGTTGGCGCTCATACTATTAACTTAAACGATAATGGAGATTATTTACCGAATGATTTTAAACGTAACTTTTTTCGAATAACACAGAATAAAATAACTCCAAAAGCAACAGGATTACATGCAGTAGATGGATTTGGGAACATTCGTGAATATAACTTATATGATAGTATAATTGAATACAATAGAGTTTCTGAATCCATTCTGTATAATGGTGTAACCGAGTATCTCAATAAAATATTCAAACATAATGATAAATTGAAAAGTGATATTCTGAATCACTATGAGATTGATTTTTTTAAACCTCATGATTATTACAGTTTATATGAGAACGAAACAAAATCAAGAAAGCATCGGGCAAAATTAAATAAGGAGATACAAAAGGAATTTGAGAAACATTATGAACTATCGGATGAGGAAATCGAAAAAATGTTCAATGAGATAAATATAAATACGCCACCTAACAGCGCATCATAGAAAATAGCTGGGCCGGTGGTTCGCTAAATTTTGTACCTTGTAGCAAAAACACTAACGGTGGATAAGAACGTAGTCCCAAATGCCGCTACTTTCCATATGCGCAACACGTTGATACTTAAAACCATGAAAACAACCAAACTCATCATTATTCTTCTTGCACTATTTGCATGCAGGGAGATAACCGATGAACCAGATAAGGTTGAGGTTTATATAACTAATTGTGATTGTAATTAACCATTTGTTTTTCGGGAAAGGAAATTGTAATTTGCTGATAAATTGAAAATGGGGATAACAGCCACTCAAACATACTGCAATCACCCCAACCGGAGGGTGATATCAGTAATTATCCAAGTATTGCAGTTGATGATATTAAAGAGTTGTAGCCAATTGGCAATAACCACTTGCAGGAATTATCCCAAAATGGTACTTTTGACATTAATATGCACAGAATATTAAAGGACAATATTGATCAGATCAGGACATTATGTACGACACATAATGTAAGATCCTTATTTGCATTCGGCTCTATCTGTACCAATAAGTTCTCAGAGACTAGTGATGTTGATTTATTAATATCCTTTAATCAAATGGATTCAGCGGATTATGCAGATACTTATTTCATTCTTGCCGACAAGTTTGAAGAATTATTTAATAGACCTGTTGATCTGATAACAGATAAATCCCTTTCAAATCCCTATTTTATTGATTCTATCAATCAGACAAAGACACTACTTTATGGATAATGAAATAAAGAAATATCTGTTTGATATTAGGGAATCTGTCGACTCAATTCATAATTATCTAGGAGACAAGCGAAATTTTAATGATTACATAGCCGATAAGATGCTACGTCGAGCAGTTGAAAGAGAATTTGAGATTATTGGAGAGGCAATGGCCCGACTAGATAAAATATCTCCAGACATACCTATTTCGAGTAAAAAACAAATTATTAATATGAGGAATAGGGTTATTCATGGTTATGATAAAATTGACAATGAGATCGTTTGGGGAACAATGGTCAGACACCTTCCCATCCTTAAGAAAGAGTTAGAAGATCTAATGAAATAAATGCCAACTGGCTACAACACGCAAATAAGCAATTTACTCCGCATTCTGTTGATAGGAAATTGCGAAGCACCACTTGTGATGCAAAAGGTACTGTGAATAAAGAGCAAAGCGCTGTCGCTTCGCTCCAGCCCATTGCTTTGATACTTCGTAGTAAAGTGCTTAACAACCGTAAACTGCTCATATTGCGGAAACGTTGAACCAGGAAATAGTTTTGCATTACCCCTTGACCACAGATGAGCAGGAAAAGAGTCCTGACTTAACGTTTTGATCTTAAGGAAGGAAGTTGTAATTTGTTCGAGAAAAACAATTAATAATGAAAAATTAATAATGAATACTTACTCCTGAATACTGACTTCTGACCCCTTAAAGAATGAAAAATCACAATTCAAGAATAACGGATTACGTGTCACGAGTCACGAATTACAAAAATTATAACCTGCTTTGGAATGATACGATTCATCTTATGCACTAGTAGGCAAGCCAACAAAGCATCCGTATAGAAATTAACCAACCGATATGAGAAAAAAAGTATTATTATTTCTTGCACAAGGATTTGAAGAATATGAAGCCAGCGTATTCACAGATGTGATTGGATGGAGCAGGATTTATGGGACAAACCCTGTAGATTTGATTACAACTGGATTGCGACATGAGATAAAATGTACATGGAATTTTATTGTTCAGCCCGAGATTGATTTTGATAAAATAAATGTGTGTAATTTTGATGCCTTGGCTATTCCTGGAGGCTTTGAAAAAGCTGGATTTTACGAAGATGCATATGATGAAAGATTCTTAAACCTGATACGGGAGTTTGATAAAGAAAATAAGATAATCGCTTCGATTTGTGTAGCTGCTTTGGCAATTGGAAAATCTGGAATTCTGACAAATAGAAAGGCAACAACCTATGACTTAATGGATGGATTAAGGAGAAAACAACTTGCTGATTTTGGAGCGAATGTTCAAGACGAAAAGATTGTGGTAGATAAAAATATTATTACATCGACAGGACCTTCAACTGGTTTGGATGTTGCATTTAAGCTTCTTGAAATGCTGACAAATTCAGAAAATGTAGATATTGTGAAAAAATATATGAGATTTAAATAAGGTGAAAACGGCCAGCCTACAACAGCCAATATAAAACATAGCGGCACTTAGCAGTTAGTAATTCTTTTGTACCTTGGGTCAAAAACACTTCCGGTAGATAGGAACGCCTGTCTGCCCTTCTTGGTCGGGTAAACCGGCAGGCTGGTAGCCCGGAATGCCGCTACTTTTCATATGCGAGGAACATTACCAGCCATATTAAGGCATGTGCATTCACGATAGTTTGTGTAATCATTGATAAACTGTTCGATATTTGAATTGTTATACTATTAAATAATCATTTATAAAAAATATGTATTAAAAATGGAAAATAATTCAGACAATGTTAGCCAATGCCCTATAACCGGTTCGACTAAAAAACACAGTGTTGGATCTGGCGGAACAAAAAACCGCGACTGGTGGCCAAATCAGTTAAAATTAAACATATTGCGTCAACACTCTTCTTTATCTGACCCTATGGGTGAAGATTTTAATTACGCTGAAGAATTCAAAAGTCTGGATTTGCAGGCTATAAAAAAAGACCTTCACAAGCTCATGACCAACTCTCAAGCTTGGTGGCCCGCAGATTTCGGCCATTACGGACCGTTTTTCATCCGCATGGCATGGCACAGTGCAGGTACATACCGCATAGGTGACGGTCGTGGTGGTGCCGGAGGCGGACAACAACGCTTTGCCCCCCTTAACAGTTGGCCGGATAATGTTAATCTTGATAAGGCTCGCAGGTTGCTTTGGCCAATTAAGCAAAAATATGGTAAAAAGATTTCATGGGCAGACCTTATAATACTCACAGGTAATGTTGCCTTAGAGTCGATGGGATTCAAAACCTTTGGATTTGCCGGAGGGCGTGAAGATGTATGGGAACCGGAAGAAGATGTGTACTGGGGTTCCGAAACCAAATGGTTAGATAATGACGAGCGCAATCTCGATAAAACCGAAGTAGATAATCCGCTTGCAGCCATTCAAATGGGGCTTATTTATGTTAATCCTGAAGGTCCAAACGGGAATCACGACCCGCTTTCTGCTGCAATTGATATACGTAACACTTTTGCCCGTATGGCCATGAACGATGAAGAAACCGTGGCACTTATTGCCGGTGGGCATACTTTTGGCAAATGCCACGGGGCAGGTGATGCCTCCCTTTTAGGTCCTGAACCCGAAGCAGCAGATATTGAGGAGCAGGGGCTTGGATGGAAAAGCAAGTTTGGTAAAGGAAAAGGAGGCGATACAATTACCAGCGGACTGGAAGTTACATGGACACAAACTCCTGCCAAGTGGAGTTATTATTTCTTCGAAAATCTCTTTAAATATGAATGGGAATTAACCAAGAGTCCTGCCGGTGCGTATCAGTGGGTAGCAAAAAATGCCGGCAATATTATTCCCGATGCACACGATGCATCTAAAAAGCATGCTCCAACCATGCTTACTACTGACTTGTCTTTGCGTTTCGACCCTATATATGAAAAAATTTCAAGACGTTTCTACGAACATCCTCTTGAATTTGCCGATGTTTTTGCCCGTGCATGGTTTAAGCTGACTCATCGGGATATGGGACCACGGGCACGCTACTTAGGTCCTGAAGTACCCACAGAAGAACTGATTTGGCAAGATCCGATACCTACTGTGGATCATAAGTTGATTGATGAGAAAGATATTGCGGCATTAAAAGCTAAAGTGTTAAATTCCAGACTATCCGTATCTCAGTTGGTATCTACTGCATGGGCTTCGGCCTCTACTTTCCGTGGATCTGACAAACGTGGTGGCGCCAACGGTGCCCGCATTCGTCTTGCACCACAAAAGGACTGGGTGGTTAACAATCCTGCTCAGCTAACGAAAGTATTGGAAACGCTGGAAGGTATCCAAAAAGAATTCAACAGAGCCCAATCTGACGGTAAAAAAGTTTCTCTTGCCGACCTTATTGTATTGGCTGGATGTGCAGGTGTTGAGAAAGCTGCAAAAGACGCAGGTTATATAGTAACCGTTCCTTTCACTCCGGGGCGAATGGATGCTTCACAAGAACAAACCGACGTTGAATCCTTCAGCGTATTGGAACCTGTTGCCGATGGCTTTCGCAATTATTTGAAAACAAAATATAAAGTATCAACAGAAGAGTTGTTGATTGATAAAGCTCGATTGCTAACATTAACTGCACCTGAAATGACAGTTTTGGTGGGCGGTATGCGTGTATTGAACACAAACTTTGACAACTCTAAACATGGTGTTTTCACTAAACGTACGGAAGTTCTTACCAATGATTTCTTTGTGAACCTGCTCGACATGAGTACGGCATGGATACCAGCATCTGAGGACAAAGAGAAATTTGACGGGCGTGACCTGAAAACAGGAGAAATAAAATGGACAGCTACCCGTGCCGACCTTATTTTTGGTTCAAATTCGGA
>CAYUAV010000284.1:0-5634 GCA_964442665.1 uncultured Bacteroidales bacterium | reverse complement strand
CGAATGTTTCTGCCGCAGAAAATTCTATTTCAAGAACAACTACAATTAATCATGATGCTATAGAATAGATTTATCATCCCTTCGCTTCAAGACATATTAGCAAAACATACAAAGCTAGCACTGCAACCAAATTTTGCTAAAGAGCCTTTTCTCCCGTCCCTCCCTAACGCTGGACTAAGAGAAGCTTCATACCTGATAAATAAAATGATTGAGAATAAAAACCGCCAATACCTAACAGCCGGCATAAATAATTTGGTATTCAGTGGTTTGCGTAGGTCAGCTCTTTTATTTATGTTTATTGTAAACTGATACTGATAAGCTTTTATATGCCAAGCTATTCATACTGGCAGAACGTTAACGATCCTGTAACAGGAACGACTTTAGAACCGGAGTTTAGTAAAAACTAACTGCAACAGATTATTCTATCAGCGGCATTATCGTCAGAACTGTTAATCTACAGCTTTTTTCACAATTCATTTGAATTCCTCAACTGGCCATTTTATCTTCCATCAGCATTTTAACGGCTTCCTTGAGAGAACCTGCCCGGGTTATGTTTCCGGTATTGACAAAAAATATTTCATCGGCATTGGCAATGGTATTCAGCCGGTGTGCAATGATCACTTTGGTGGTGGATGCAGGCAGCTTTTGCAGGATCTCCTCCAATAGTTTTTCCGTTACGGTATCGATATTGGCAGTGGCTTCATCCAGGATGAGGAGATCGGGTTTTCGCAGCACGGCACGCATAAAGGCGAGAAGCTGTTTTTGTCCCAGGCTGATCCCGTCAGCTGAGCTGTCGATCCGGGTATCCGGTCCCTGATCGAATCGTTTCAACAGATCTTCCAGACCGGTTTCATGGAAAATGGCTGTCAGCTCTCCATTTTTTAAGTGCCGGTATTTTTCATTGCCATACAGGATATTGTCGCGGATGGTCCCGCTAAAAAGGTAGGGCTCCTGCAAAATAAAACCGATCTTCTGCGCTTTTTCCCGAGGCTGGTAGGAACGGATGTCTCTTCCATCGAGCAAAACAGTTCCCCGGGTGGGATCGTACAGGCGGGCGATCAACGAGGCGGTTGTGGTCTTTCCCCCGCCGGTCGGGCCTACAAATGCATAAGTCTTACCTTTTTCCAGCTTAAAATTGATATTGTGCAGAACCTCAGTACCATTGGGATAGGTGAAGGATACCTCCCGGAATGCAAGGACCGGTCCTGCCGCTTCCTGTTTTACAGCATCCAATACAGGCATATTGTTCTCCATGTTGATGATCTTCAGAATGCGGTCCCAGGCAGCCAGTGCCACCTGGAAATTTGCCCACAGGGATGCCAGCTGACGCAGCGGATTGTAAAAGTTGGTAACATAGGCAATAAAGCTTATCAGAAGGCCGATGGTAAACCGTTGGTTCGCTATCAGGTAAATACCAAACGTCAGCACGATCATCTGCCCGATGTTGGCGAAAAAGGTATACACCGGCATAAAAAGGTTATTGGCAACACCTGCTTTAACAGCACTGTTGTAATTATCCCGGTTCACTTCGGCAAAGCGCTTCCGGAAATAATCGCGCCGGTTAAATGCAACCACTACCTTAAAATTCGACAGACTTTCCTGCACCTCGGAGCTCAGATATCCCAGATTTTTCAGACTTACTACATTGCGCTCTTTTACCCAGGGTGAAACAAAACGGGTAAAAAGCCACAGCAGCACCGCCGGTGCCAGTGCCGCTGCCCCCAGTGGTAAATTAATTGAGAGCAGAAAGATTGCAGCACCGATCATAATGAGGATGGAACGTACAAACTGCATCAGCGACTGGGAGAAGAACTGGTTAATTTTATCGGTATCATTGTTAATGCGCGAAATCAGGTCGCCCGCCTTGTTTTGGTTGAAAAAGTCGAGTGGCAGGGATTGTATTTTATTAAATACCGTATTCCTCAGATTATATAACATACGCTGCCCCACGTTTCCCATAAGCCTGGTCTGGACATAACCGGCTACCAGGGAAATACAATACATAACCAGAAGGATGCCGCTGAAGACCAAAACCCCATGATATTGTTTTGTTTGCACATATTTATCGATGGTATGCCCTATAATAACCGGGCCCAGCAAACTCAAAACAGCTGCAATCAGCATGGCAATAAAAGCGGTAAGCAATATTTTTTTCTCCTCCACCATATGCCGGATCAGCGTATTCAGCGATCGGAAAGTCGTTTTCTTCTTCGTCGTATCCCCGGAGGGTGTATTTAGATTATAATTCATAATGTCTTGTACTGAACTGGGAATTGTAGATCTGAATATATTCAGGGCTGGTCTCGAATAGTTCTTCGTGTGTACCGCAGGCAATCACCTCACCTTCCATCAGCAAAATGATCTGCTCGAAATGCTTTACCGGGGCTATTTTCTGGGTTATCGAAATGAGAGTTAACCCGGGGTAATTATTCATGACATTACATAATATGCGTTGCTCTGTCTGGCGGTCGACACGGGCAGTAAAATCATCGAGGAGTAATATATTCGGATTCAGGGCCAGGGCCCTTGCCAGCATGATACGCTGTTTCTGCCCTCCCGAAAGACTGGACCCCCGTTCGGAAACCAGGGTATCAAGTTTTTGTGGTAAGGTATTTACATACCCGGATAATTCAGCCGTTTGCAGGGCCTTTTCCAGCGACTCGTCCGTTACTGCATCATTAAAAGCGATGTTTTCGCGAAGGCTCATATTAAAAAGAACACTATCCTGGAATACAAAACCGATCTGATTGTGGAACAATTCTTTCTTATAGTCATCCAGTGGAATGCCGTCAAACAATACTTCCCCTGACGTGGGTTTGATCAGTCCGGTTAGCAGGTAGAATAACTGACTTTTTCCCGCAGCGGTAGGCCCGATAATAGCTGTTTGCGATCCTTTTTTAATGGAGAATGACACGGATTTAAGTGCAGGCTTATCATCATAAAACACCGAAACATCTCTTAATTCGATGTCTCCCCGGAGAGAACTGCCGATCGTTCCCTTATCGGCTGTTTCGGGAGTTCGCAACACCTGGTCGATGCGTGTATAAGAAGCTGACGCCTGGGCAATGAGATTACTCATAAACCCGATCATGATGATGGGAAAAATAAGAAGGGTTACATAACTGTTGAATGCTGCAAAATCACCCAGCGACAAGCTTCCATTGATTACGAAATGTCCTCCCAGGGCAAGAATTGTTAAAATTGCCAGGTTTGCAATAAAGGTTATTACCGGGATCAATGTTGCAAACAGCGTCACGATAGCTATTCCCAGGTTTTTTGCTTCAGTATTGGCCTCAATAAATTTGCGATACTCATACTGCTGGGAATTAATTACCCGGATGATCGCCGCACCCAAAATACTTTCGTTAATAATCCGGTTGAGCCAATCCACCACTTCACGCGATTTTTTAAATAACACCCGCACTTTCTTTAATACCAGGTAGAAGATCAGGGTTATAAGAGGGATCATCGAGATGACGGGCAAGGCTAATTTTGAGTTGATCGTAAAGAGAATGACACAGGTACCTGTAATAATAAAAAGGGAAGATATGATGGTTGTAACGGCCATGGAAACAAACATCTTCACCGAATCCATATCCGAGGTCAGGTTGGTTAAGAGCATTGCCGGATTTGACTTTTGAATGAAGGAAAAGCTCTGCCTGGATATTATATCGGACAGTTTTTTTCGCAGATCAAAGGCAACCTTTTCCGAGGCATAGGTTTGCACAATTTGTTGCAGGTAGCTGAATACAAAAATGATTATGCCGGCAATTAAAAATTCAAGAATTACGGTTTTTAACACATAATTCCCTTCGGTAAAAGAATCAATTCCATGCGCTATGATCCTGGGAATAACCAGGTTAGCTCCATTCCCGATAAGGGTCAGAAAAACCAACAGGATCACCATGCCCTTGTAGGGCTTCAGCAATCCCACTAAATTAGGGTTATCTTTTGCGGCTTTGCTGTTTTTCCCGCGCTTGTTTATGCTATTCACTATTCTTCCAATCTGCAAAGGAAGTTAATTCCATGCTAAAATAAGACTATGGATAAACAAATTACTTTGAGTATTGATCTTAAACTGAGGATGTTTTTTTAAATTAATCCATCTGCTCTTTTTGTTCTGCCTCAGCTTTTCCAAGATCTTCCCGGTGCCATGAATGGCGCATGGTATGCATTTTCTTGTAAAACTCTCTCCTTTCTTCGGGGGTCATTTTGGCAACTTTATCGCGAAGCTTGGCTCTCCAGGGACTATATCCCCAGGGGCTGTGCGATCGCCCCAAACCAAAAAGCAATCGTGACAAAACAAGTAAACCCACAGCCTGCCAGAATGTGATGATGGGGAGATTAAAAAGGAGTGGCATTATAGCATTCCACAGCAACATGGTCGCCGCACCAAAAACACCCAGGGCGATAAGTATGAAGGGTGCATAAAAGTAGAATCTTCTTCCGTATGCATTAGTTCTCATGATAAGTATATTTAAAAGTTTATTAATTCATCGTATAAAATCCCGAGTCTCTCTCTCAGGTAAAGCACTGCATAGTGTTTTCGGGAAATCAGCGTATTGACAGCTTCGCCGGTCATCTCCGAAATTTGTTTGAACGATAATCCCTCGAGTTCATTCATTTCAAAAACTTCCCGCTGCTCAACGGGTAGTGAGTTAAGGCTATTTTCAACTTCTTCCATGACCAGCGATCGCAGGTAAACAATTTCCGGCGAATCACCCGGGTCGGCCAACAGGTCGCCCAAGGCATTGATCTCCGGATCATCTTCCTCCTCAAAAAAAGCCTCGGGTAAAAAATCTGGTTTCTTTTTTCGGTAGAGATCCGTAATCCGGTTCCTGGCCACTGTAAACAGCCATGAAGCCACCTGGTCAATGGATTTCGTCATGCGGTCGGCTTCTGCCAGCTGGTAGAAAACTTCCTGGAGAATATCCTCGGCATCTTCTGACCGGGCAACACGCTTGCGAATAAATCTGATAAGGCGATCACTATACGTTTTGACGATCTCTGATATATTTAATTTTTGCGCCACTGATATTTCCATGTTTTCCGCATCCGATTGTCTCTGTTTAGGTAGACGAATGGAAGCAATGAATATTTTAAGCTAACTTGTTTTTTGATAGAAAAAGCTGCATAAAGGTACGATGCTTATTTTCAGAAGCAATGACAGATCCATAACCACGCAGTTTCCCCACAGTATATCAAACTCCAGGCGTTGTCCGGGACTATAAATACCTGCCTGCGCTGACGCTTCGTCAGACAGGTATAAGCCCTACGGGCTATTCCTGAAAGAGAACATGTTTAATTTACATCAATTCCTCTTAAGGGGCTGTCTTAAAAGTTACCTGTTTCGTCATTCTGAATTTATTTCAGAATCTCATATTCTTAAATTCCAACTATTTACGGATCCTGAAACTAGTTCAGGATGACCTAAAAGAGGCTTTTAAGACAGCCCCATATCTTATACCGGCCTGAAAGATTTTAAGAGTTCGAAGGAAAAATTGCGCGTTGGCAGGGTTAGCCTGCGGTGGCCCGGTCAATGATCAGAACCGTTAAGAGTATCAGATGGTACGTTAACGCGATTCAGGCAAACCGGGAGTTTTCTTTGTTTCATTTCTTTTTATCGACTGAAAA
>CAYUAV010000283.1:0-5649 GCA_964442665.1 uncultured Bacteroidales bacterium | reverse complement strand
TCGCATTTATTCAGAGGTCTTCTCGGCATAGAGGCGGGTTTTAAATAATTTGGGCCGAAGAAATCGGAAGCGTAGATGTGAATTTGGCCTCTACTTGCAATATTTAGACATTCCTTGCCGTAGCTGATTACTAGAGTATTATCAAGATTACGCTCTTCGGCAATAAACTCATTAAGAGGTATTATTTTATGGATAACGCCAAATATGGATAAGATAGATCCCAGGGTATATTCAATGGGCGCTGCGAAAGATTTATTATTGTATATGGCCAATATTTCTACAGCGTTTAGCGACATCTGGCACTCGGTTCGGTTCTGCGTCCCTTATTTTCAAGAAGATGGGAGAAAGTGTCAATGTAATAATACGAATATCTAAAAAAAATGCCGTATATAAATAGGAACATCCACAAGAATCTGTATTGAGATATCTTCATTCCGAAACGGATCAACCATAGCTTGATCAACCAGAAATAGTTTGTTTTGTTTTTTACTGTAGCTGAACTTGCCGGGAAATTATCGGATGAGATTCCGAACGATTTCACCGTGCTGTGATAGTTAAGGTAGAAATCTGAGAAAATCTTCTGTGAATTCAGTACTTGTGTTTCTGAAATACCATCATAGTAAACATATCTCTCCCGCTTCATCTTTTGAAGTATCACGTCCGTCTTGTTATTTCGTGATATTATCAGTGAAGTTCCCTTTTTATCATTTCGAAATATGTCCAACCAGGCATCACCAACTGAGATATCAGCGAATGAGGCAAATCTATCTATGCACAAGAGGCATCTTTTCTGTGCAAATATAGGGAAGAAGGCAAGAGTGTAATATATTCGGTCCCAAAAATCATTTGGCTGTTTAGGTCTCAAGATTTTACTGCCATCGTTGTATTCAAAAACATTGTTGCCCGGCCAACCTATTCCTCGATAAATAGACTTTAAATTCGCATGCTTAAGCTTATGAGCGAACATGTAATATCTATGTGCATTCAAATTAGGAGCCCCACCGCAAAAAAGACCTATATGTATATATATTTTGCTTTTGATTTTATTATTTTCATTTTCATATTTTTTTATAGCATGTATCTGGCAGGGCGTTCCCACTATAGCGAATTTCCCTTCTATCGAATCTATTTCCTTCAGAATCTTGCCAACAGGTATCGGACAATACCTTGTACCAGCATATTTATAAATATCTTTCACATCTTTTGAAATGAATGGCTCATTGAGAAACGCTGTTTCTTTTGATGGTCTAACTAATATAAATCCATCAATAATCTTTTTCTCAGCCAGGTATCTTAATATTGTGCTTACTATCCCACCCGATGATGCCTTGTAACGTAAGTTGTCGTCTAAAGAGTACCCATATAATAACTGGCTATAATTTCCAATTACTTTTTTATGCGCCAGACTATTATTTATTGTAGCTTCCGTGGCAGGGCACACAGATACACAGTCACCACAATCGGTGCATTTAGCCATATCTATTTCCGCAAATAGTATGCCGAGCTTCTCGTTTTCTTTAATGGATATGGCATTTTGAGGGCAGACGGAATAGCAGGTTCCGCACCCATTACATAATCCGGCCTTGGCAATCTCAGTTATGTTATTTATATCAAGCGGGTTCATTATGATCTTCCGTCTTCTTATCAGTTATAAATTCTGCTCAATAATATGCTTCACTATTTCTGATGAGTTCCTTAAACTATATAAGTTCTGGTGAATCTTCTCAGTAATGGCAATTCGGTTAGACAAGACATAATCTATTTTGCTTATTATATTCTGTTGATTTGCAATTCGGTAGTCAATGACCAAATTCTCAAGGCTAAACAACTCCATCAGCTCGTAATATTTATCCGCCCATCCAACAACCACTGGAGGGACTTCCATCTTCAAAGAAGATATAACCCCATGGAATCGAGAGCAGACTGTAAGGTCGCATAATTTTATCAGCGATTTTACTTCATTTGCTCTGAGATCGTCGGCAATGTTCAAGATATTTCTTTTATGGTCAGAGTTTTTATATATCAGATTATTGACAAACCGATCGTCGATAAGCCCGGCGTCATTCACTTCGTGTGGGATCAGTATGACCCCGTAATCTAGGTTCGTAATCAGATAATCAATAATACCGGGAAACATCTCCATCATTCTGGTTTTGTCCCATTTAAAGATATTGGTATTTGGCATAACGCATACGTATCTTCGGGATACATCTATAGCCAGTCTCGAATATATTTTTCTGTCCTCTACACCGGTTGGATTGACATAAGAAAAAGCTAAATCTGGCACGAAGGTGATTTTTTTATTACCCAGATGAAGTTTAGCTAAATACTCTAGTGATTTCTTTCCCCTGGGCATGATATATGTTGCCCAATTCAATCCAAGTTTGGCAAAAATATTGATGATTATGTTATCGGAGGGCCCGTAGGATTGGGGTAAGCAAAAATATTTCTTATCCATTACTTTCGATAACAGCATTCTATGAAAACGACCCAATGCGGACAAGACTCCGAAATCTTGGGAAAAGGAAATTCCAGCGATCTCAATAATGACATCGGTTTTAGCAATGTGTTGCGATAATTCTCCTCTGTAATTAATTTTAAGGCCGAAATATTTTAATAATTTGGTATTTAAAATAGCTGAAACAATATCATAGAGTAGATACACAGCACCTAAGCCTAGATTAATATATTTGGTTTTGCAGTGTTTAGCGCTTATTGGGGCATATGCCTTTATCCCGTATGGATTTTTTACCTTATCTAAGAAATTCGAATCATAATTAAAATTAGTTGTTACCATTGAAATTTCATTATTTTTATCAATCTCCCTGATCTTTTTACACGCCTCGAAAACCATAGCTTCCCCACCACGGCTTCTTAAAGATACACCTACAATAAGATATTTTTTCACAGTTACATCTTTTCCAAAACCACTATGTAATGATAACTAAAATCGTTTATGAATTTTAGACTGCCCCGTAAGTATACGAATGAAGTGTTTTTCTTGGCACAGATGCTCATCCGCTTGCTTAAATGGTTATTACTAGTATGTTTCCTTTGAGACTTCTTTGTAATAAATTTACTTCTAATATCACCTAAAATGTTTTTAAGTTTGGAAATTGAGACTAAAAAAAGTAGTAGCCTGGGTACAAAATTGTATTCGTATCCATATATTTCTATCAGCTTAAATCTCCCGCCGGTGAGATTCTCTATGTCGCTTCTATTATAGTAGTGATGATGTTTAACATTGAATTCAGGCGATCTATATACGCCACACCGTATTTCTAGTTCCCTTATCAACTTAAATATTGATCTTTTTGTCGGAACGGTAAATAGTAATTTACCTCCAGGCTTTAAAACTCTACAGAATTCACTAATAACTCCCATATCATCTTTAATGAGTTGAATAACAGATAACGAATATATAAAGTCAATGGAATTATCTTGGAATGGCAAATATTCAACCGAGGCTAAGAAGAAATTATTTTTCTGAGCTTGAGCTATATCGGTAGTAAGAATATCGATACATATTATTTTGTCGCTATAGTTTGCCAGTGACTTCGCATATATGAAATAGCCACAACCCGCATCTAATATTGCCCCATTTATCGGCAAGTATTTTACTAGATATCTATATACTTCAGCATTCACTCAAAGCTTCCTCGCAGGCATAGCTCTGTTACCGGAAAATTAATCTTTCTTTCGTTGTTCACTTCGGGTCAGTTGACCTGTAGCTTAATAATATGTTCCTTACTAAGACCATCTCGTTCTTATTAAAGCCTCTCAACATAAAGAGGATAGAGAAGTATACTACAGCACCAAGTAAGATAGAAATTACAATTTCCGCCGCGCCCGATGGGCGCAACAATATAATGCAGGGCAGCATCACCGCTGAAGCCAGGATGCTTTTCATTAAAAAAGGGATGCTAAGGTCAAACTTTAAGTATCTAAAGGATACAATTGTGGTTAGTATACCCAAAACTCCGTAGGCTACCAAAGTAGCCACTGCCGCACCTAAAATTCCTAGGCGGGGGATGAGCAGGAAATTTAGGCCTACGTTGATTATGGCCGAAATGCCCAGTATGTAAGTTTCCAGATATGTCTTTTTTACCAGACGGATAGAGTAAAGATTCACCTGGTAGAAACTGTAGGCAACTAAGCCGGCGGCTAAGAAGGGAACCAGGATGCTCCCGGCCGTGAACTCCGGTGTAGTAAGTGACTTCAAAAGCGGTAAGGCTAAAATAGACAGGCCAAAGGTAGAAGGGATAACCAGCATCATCAAATACTTGAGGGAATATTTCAAATAGGTTTTGGTTTCCGCTATTTTGCCTTCATCGTACAATTTCGAAATGGTGGGGTATAAGACCATGCTCAGTGGGCTTAAATAAAAAGAAACCAGGCTGGCTAAGTTATAGGCAGCGGCATAGATACCCACGTCACCGGGCCCGAGGAAGTATCCAATCATGTACCGGTCGCTGAAAAGTATTACCCACAAAATGGCTATATTGGGAATGAGCGGTATACCGAACCTCAGGTAACCCTTCAACTCCGTGAATTTTGGGAACTGGAGGCCGATATGCCTCAGGGCAAGGGAAATAGAGATACCAGCGACAAGAGCTCCTCCGACCAGATAGCCGATAATGACTCCGTCCAAAGCCCAGCCTAAAAGGAGAAAACCAACGACAAGTCCCAGCTGAACTGCTGCTTTGGAAAATAGCAGAGCGGAATAGGTCTTAATTTGCCTGAAGGTGCGGAAGAATATTAACGCTACCTGACTCAGAGCCTCGGTGAGAATCATGAAGGCGGCGAGCTTAATGAAATGAGAGCTTGATATATCACCAAAAATGGAAGCAGCTAGAAAATCGGATAGCAGCATCAGTATGACGGAGAGAACTGTTCCCGCAATTAGTATTGTAATGACAGCAGACAAGAATCCCTCACGAATTTTGGCGGTATCTTTTTCTGAAGCCAGAAAACGAAGTGCAGCCAGGGATAAGCCCAGCGTAGCCAGCGGGGTAATCAGGGTAACGGTGACCTGAATCAATGACCAGGTACCGTACAGGTCGCTGCCAAGCCATTTAGTTAAAATGGGGAGGCTGATGAAGCCCAGCAGGTTTATGGCAATAGTTGTGACGGCAACAAAGCCGACATCCTTGGCATAGCTTATGTACCCTTGAGTAGGGGAGACATATTGTGTTGTTGACATCTATTCTGCTATGTAAACTTGTTGTTTTGGAAGAGACTGTGCTGAAGGGTTTCTAATTAGCAGTTTCATTTAGCTTCTCCAATATTCTTATGATCCTCACAGCCGTCCTGCCATCCCAAATTTCAGGACATTTGCCACTCTTACCTTTGCCATCGAGAATCTTGAAAGCTTCCTTTATTAGCTTTTGGCTATTGCTACCAACCAGGATATTTGTACCTACCTCATGGGTTATAGTCCATACCGGTGAATCTAACACAGTCAAGCACGGAATACCCAGGGCTGTGCTCTCTACCTGGATGCCGCCGGAGTCGGTGATTATGAAGCTAGAGTTAATTTCCATATTTAGGAAATCTAGATAGCCTAGTGGCGGAATCATCAGTAGATTAGATTCAGATTGAGGGCTGAAATTGAATTCCTGAAGCCTTTTCCGGGTACGAGGGTGTACG